>JBARUP010000507.1:0-5355 GCA_049645805.1 Nodosilinea sp. | reverse complement strand
GTTAAGGGCAGTAGAGCGTATCGCGAGTATTGCGCCCGGTTACGGGATTGGTGCCTGTAGCCCTCTCGCAGAGCATTTTGTTAGTTTTGGGGTCGAGCAGCACGTCAGTGAAATCAGCCCCTTCGATGGTTACTTCACGAAAGTCGGTGCCAAAGGCGTAGGCCCCTTCAAGAATGGCGTTGGTCAGGTTGGCTTTATAGAACCGAGCACCATCGAGGGTCGCTCCGGTCATATCGGCCCCTTCCATATTGGCACGGCCTAAGGTGGTGTCGAACAGTCGTACGCCGCGAAGGTTGGCATTGCTGATGTCGGCGTCGGCCATGTCGGCGCGGGTGTAGTCGTTGCCGCGCAGGTCTTGATTAGACCAATCGCTCTGTCTTAGGTTTTGGCGATCGTAGCTGGTGGCTTCAGCCGGGTTGGCCGAGCTAAAGCAGAAAGTTAGCGCCATCAGCACGGCTACAAAAAATTGACACAGGCTGGTTCGACTAACCATAACTCCTAGTTTGTCCATATCCTACATACTGAGTCTACACGGCGACTAAGACCAAACCCTGACGGACTGATATTCTGTGCGCTGGCGCGATCGGTCTTAAGGCTAAATTTCTGTAGCCGCTAGTCAGTAGACTTGACTCGTACGCTGCTAGAAACCTGGCTTTCACGCTGTGCCTGGGCCAAAAATAGCTGGCTGAAATCCCTAGTTTCAGGTAGCTTCAGCCGGAAAACATCGGTCAGCACTGCCTCTAGCTGCTCTACAGAGGTGAGCGGCTGCTTTTCGGTTTGCCCCGTCATTGCGTGGGTGATGAGCTGGGTGTTGCGAAGGATGTAGCGGCGATCGCTGTCTACCCGAGTCACGATGAGACCGCTAACAAAGATAGATTCGGGATGGGTTGAAACATACCAATTACTCACCCGGTAGTCGCAGAGGTACTGCGGCTGTAGGTCGAACTGGTACAGGGGTTCCCAGTCTTGGACGTACGACTGTATCGTGAAGCCTTGGTCGGACTGAACTAGCCGAAATCGCTCGTGGGAAGTCTCTTGCTCCAGGTCTGAAACCAGCCGCAGCGGAGCCGTCAGGGTCATGCCCCCAAACCCGACATCGGCAATGTAAGATTCGCCCTCAAGATCTACGAGCAGCGCCATGTGGCTGCGGGAGGTCAGGATATCGGGGGGCGTTTGCCACCGCACCCGCCCTCCTAAGCCGGTAACCCGAAACCCTAGGGTTGTAAGCACAGATAGCAGTAGGCCGTTTTGCTCGAAGCAGTAGCCGCCGCGCCCCCCGTAAACCAGTTTTTGCACCAGCGAGGGTAAATCCAGCTCCACCGGCTGGCCTAGAAAAGAGCTGAGATTTTCGAAGGCGATCGCCTGGGGATGCCGCTGGTGAATGCCTTGCAGGGTAGCGAGAGTGGGAGTGCGACTGCCTGCGTAGCCAATACGCTGAAAATAAGCTTCAAGGTCAGCTTCGGTAAGGGATGTAGCCAGATACATGGGTAGTTTAGCGACAGGACTCTATAGTTTAATCGCCAGTTTAATCGCCCTGAGCGGATTAGAACCGTGCGTAGAATAGTCCGCCATTGCGCCGCAGGCAGTTTCGGTGTTGAATCGTTTTGTTCGCGTCCTTTTATAATGGGCACTTTGCGCTGCCTTTGCCATGAGCGTCGTTCTCTACAACACCCTGACTCGCCAAAAGGAACCCCTGGAGACTCTGGAGCTGGGGCGGGTAAAAATTTACTGCTGCGGCGTCACGGTGTACGACTACTCGCACCTAGGCCACGCCCGCAGCTCCATCGTGTGGGACACGGTGCGACGCTACCTGCTGTGGCGGGGCTACGCCGTCCACTACGTGCAAAATTTCACCGACATTGACGACAAAATCCTTAACCGGGCCAAGACCGAAGCGTCTTCCATGCAAACCGTAGCCGAGCGCTATACCCAGGCCTATCTCGAAGACATCGCTCGGTTCAACGTAATGGATGCCGACGAATATACCTACGCTACTAAAACTCTAGGCGGCATTCAGCAGCTAATCGCTGAGCTAGAGCAAAAGGGCTATGCCTACCCTGCGGGTGGGGATGTGTACTACTCGGTGCGCAAGTTTGAGAGCTACGGCAAGCTCTCGGGCCGCAGGCTCGATGACATGCAGGCTGGGGCTAGCGGGCGAGTGGCGAGGGAAGATTCGATCAAACACGACCCCTTTGACTTTGCCCTGTGGAAAGGCGCTAAAGAGGGTGAACCCTTTTGGGAATCACCCTGGGGGCCGGGGCGACCGGGCTGGCACATCGAGTGCTCGGCCATGATTCGCGAGCGACTGGGCGACACCATCGACATTCACGTCGGCGGCAGCGACCTGGTCTTTCCCCACCACGAGAACGAGATTGCCCAGTCGGAGGCGGCCACGGGCCACCCCCTCTCCCGCTACTGGATGCACAACGGCATGGTGAACGTAGGCGGTGAGAAGATGTCAAAATCCCTCGGCAACTTCACCACTATTCGAGATCTGCTGGATGCGCCCAATGCCCCCGACCCGATGGCGGTGCGGCTGTTTTTGCTCCAGGGTAGCTACCGTAAGCCGGTGGACTTTACCGATGAGGCGATCGCCGCCGCCGCCACCAGCTGGGGCACGCTGACGGAGGGTCTGCTGTTTGGCTGCCAGTACGGCGATAAGCTAGGCTGGATCGATGTTGAAGACGAGTTCTTTAACGACCCAGCGGCGATGCGAATCGATCGCGACAGTGCCCCGGTCCAGGCCTTTCAAACCGCCATGGATGACGACTTCAGCACCGCTGGCGGTCTGGCGGTGCTGTTTGAGCTGGCCAAGGACCTGCGCCGGGCGGGCAACCTGATTACCCACACCGGCCAGGCCGACACCGACAGCGCCACTCTGCGCCAGCAGTGGCAAATCCTGGTCTGCCTGGCCCAGGTGCTTGGCCTAGAAGCCCAGCCTGAGGCCGAAGCCTCCACCCAGGGCGGGCTGTCGGACAGCGAGATTGAGGCGCTGCTGACCCAGCGGCGCGAGGCTCGGGCCGCGAAGAATTTTGCCGAGGGCGACCGCATCCGCGATCGGCTTCACGCTGAAGGCATCACCCTGATTGACAAGCCTGGCGGCCTAACGGAGTGGCACCGCTAACGCTAGCCACCTACGATGAAATCAAAGAGGTACGTACTACTGAGGCGGTGGTTTTGAGTACAGCGGTTTCTTGGGGCGGCCTGGTGATCGCGGGCGAGCGCAGCGGCGTGGGCAAAACCACCGTCACCCTGGCTCTGCTGACGGCTCTGGCGCAGAAGTCGTCCCGCGTGCAGTCGTTCAAAGTGGGGCCAGACTATATCGACCCCATGTTTCACCGCCAGGCCACGGGTCGCCCCTGCTATAACCTCGACCCTATTCTTACGTCAGAAACCTACGTGCAGCAGTGCTTTGCCCACCGCTGTCAGGATGCTGAGTTTGCCCTGGTGGAAGGGGTTATGGGGCTATTCGACGGTGCGTCGGGATTGTCAGATGTGGCCAGTACTGCCCACATTGCTCGGTTGCTCAACCTGCCGGTGCTGCTGGTGGTAGATTGCAGTCGCCTGTCCCGCTCCGTGCTGGCGATCATCCACGGCTACCGCACGCTAGATCCTCGGGTTCGTGTTGCGGGGGTAGTGCTGAACCGGGTGGGCAGCGATCGCCACCTCGAACTCCTCACCGACGCCCTCGCCAGTATTGATATACCGATTCTCGGCGTACTGCGCCGTCAGGGTGCGATCGCCCTCCCCGATCGCCACCTCGGCCTCGTGCCCACCGCCGAACTTCCCCAGATTCCCAACATCTTGACTCGCCTGGCTCACCTCGGCCAAACCTGCTTTGACTGGCCTGTACTCACTCCGCTATTGGCTTCCTCCTCACCCTCCCAGTTACCGATCTGCCCGCCTACCTATCTACTTCCTCACTCCCCTACTCCTGCTCCCCGCATCGCGATCGCCCAAGATGCCGCCTTCAGCTTCTACTACCCAGACAATCTCGACATTCTTACAACTCTAGGAGCTGAACTCATTCCCTGGAGTCCGCTTGACAACGAGCAACCCCCGGCTGACATTGATGGCCTGTATTTTGGGGGAGGATTTCCTGAAGTGTTTGCGGCAGATTTAGCAGCCAATAAGAAGCTGCGAACCGAACTTAAGATGCGCTTACAAGACTCACTGCCTACCTATGCTGAATGCGGCGGACTGATGTATCTGGCCGATACTCTAGTTGATTTGGAGGGGCAGAGCTGGCCTATGGTGGGGGTGTTGCCGACAACGGTACGTATGGCTACGCGGCTGACCCTTGGCTATCGCCAGGCAGTCGTGCAGCAGCCTAATTTCCTCCTGGCGCAGGAGCAAACCGTGTGGGGGCACGAGTTTCATCGATCTTGTGCAGATACTCCGGCAGAAAACCCCGTGTATCAACTCAAGCGCTACGGTGCGGCGCAACCCCACGACGCAGAGGGCTGGAGCTTGCGCCAGGTTCATGCTTCATACCTACATCTGCACTGGGGCGGCTGCCCTGAGGTGGCTCAAGCGTTTGTTGCGGCCTGTCGGCAGTATCGTTACCGGGCTTGAGGTATTTCGACAGAGATGAGCCCTTCCCAAGACGGGAAGAGTTCATGCGCCTATGAATAGGCTCGGCCCTGCAGAGCAGACGCTTGCTGATGCCGCTGGGCTGTCCAGCGATCGTCTAGCCCACCGTTCTCGATCTTAAGACCGGGCATGTAGCCGTTACCCAGAGCATCGCTAAGCTGAATGAGCTGTTCAACGGTCCAGATTTGAGAAGATTTGGTTTTCATAACGCTTCCTGTTTTGTTACTTCTATACAATAACGAACGGTAGCCTAAGATACCAAGTGTGATGGTCATAACTTACATGAGCAGACTGCATGGATAGTGCAGTCGGCGTAGAAATAGAAGAATAAAAGACTCCCTTGGTGAAGGATACGGCTTTCCCAACTGCTTTGTCGGTACTCTCTGCGCCCCGATAAAAAAGCCTCCCCAAATCAGGAAGGCCACTGTCGATTGTTGGTGTATCTCTACGCAGAGAATTCCCAAAATACAAGCATCTAGCCCACCAAGATCACTCTAGTCTTCAAAGGTGGAGATTACAGTTTTGGCTGACTCGACGGCCTCATTTAGCTGCGTCGAGTGCTCAGTAAGCGTAGCGGCTGCCGCCGCTGGATCAGCGGAGCTTAGGCCTGCCGTATCTTCTGACAGCTGCGCGATCGCGCTCGACACCTCTTCAAAAGCTTTTTGCAGGTCAGCGAACTTAGTCCCTATTTGGGTATCGAGGGCTTCCTGAAGCTGAGCTGGCGAGGCGTCTAGGGTTGACTTAAACGTATCGGTATCAGCC
>JBARUP010000506.1:0-4673 GCA_049645805.1 Nodosilinea sp. | reverse complement strand
GTCTCGGGCCGCAGATAGCGATCGCCCCGTGTCGCGCAGAGCGTCTTTTTCCTGTTTATAAACCTCTTCATCAACGGACTGACGCACCAGCCGCAGCAGCGATCGCCCCTTCTTTAAGTGCTTTCGGGCGCTATGGACCGCTTTGCCCGGAGTTCGCTGA
Source organism: Nodosilinea sp. (assembly GCA_049645805.1). Classification (GTDB taxonomy): domain Bacteria; phylum Cyanobacteriota; class Cyanobacteriia; order Phormidesmidales; family Phormidesmidaceae; genus Nodosilinea. The sequence goes on along the minus strand of JBARUP010000506.1, from coordinate 4,513 downwards.
AAGTCTCTGCCAAGCTGCCGAGCTGCCTTGTCAATCTGCTCACTGAGAATCTGACGGACATTAGCTTCAACGGTGCTTTCGGCAGAGAATCGATAGGCCATAGGATTAGATCACCGGATCTTTAGAGTCTGGATCAAGCTCAAACCTCTGGTCATCGCGACGATCCATCTCATCTTTGACCGCCACGGGTTGCTCAGGCTGAGTGACAATACCAGCTGCAGCGGCGATCGCGTCTACGTTGCTTTGGTCGGGAGTAGGCGTAGTGCCGCCGACGGCTTCTTCTCCAACCACCTTGGCCTGCTCCGTCATCGCGTCGGGATCGCCTGCTGTGGTGGGTCGCCCTGAAGCCATGCGGGTATTGTTCGGCACATCTGCGCCAATCATGGCGCTGTTCTCTTCTAGACCAACGCGGGCGGCCTCTGCCGCCGCCTGTGCCTCGGCTGCGGGCTCGTTGACCGAACCCGCAGCACCCTTAAGGGCCACATCATTCTGTTTACTTTCGTTCTGATTCATAAAAACTCAGTGATAGATCTAGGGTGGCACGTTGCAGGCTAATACTGCGGATTAAACTTTCCAGAGGCTTGGCGCGACTGCTCCGTCAATCAGACAGAATCGTTTGTTCAACGCAGCTTACAAGTTCCACAAACTGCCATACGCAACCATAGCAATATCCCTAGACTTGACCTATCAACCTGCCGATAGATTGTCGGCAAGGGCTACAGGTTCTGCGACTGAGGAGCCTCAGTGCGGGTGTACCAGTAGGCCCAGGCTATCAGCACAAACTGAAACGGTAGACGAATAGCCTGAAACCACCAGGCATCTGGAATGCCAGAAATATGGATGTGGTTAATGGCCATGTTGAGATTGGCTGGGTAGACCGCAATAAACAGCGCCACCATGCCCCACGCTGATAGCTGACGCACGGAGGGCAGCAGGAGGCCGATGCCCAGCCCAATCTCGATCACGCCGCTGATGTACACCAGGGCCGCCGGAGCCGGCAGAAACTCCGGCACAATTCGAATAAAGGGATCTGGCACAGCAAAATGCAGAATCCCGGCAGCGACTATGCAGACGGCTAAGATTACCCGCAGCGTGTCTTTATTATTTTCAATCAGCGTCATTGGAGTATGAAAGAAGAACCGCGATCGCGTCTGCTGACGCGCTTTTCTTATTCTCCACTGCCTTATTCTGCATTTGTCTTGCACCTATCGGCAGATCTTGCCGCTGCTTCAGCGTTGTCGTTTTTGCCGTGGCCTGCTTTACAGCAGAGGTCTTTCTTCTGAGAGATGTTGTATGGAGCTACATACGACAAGCTGCGGTGTAAGTATTTCTACTCCACAGCAGCAGCTCTCGGGCAGTAGAGGCATCGAGCACTGATAAGACCCTTGGCCCTATGCAAAGACTTTCTTCGATCCAGACAAGCTTTCAGCTACGCCAAGTTCGAAGGCAGATTTCTGGCCTAGGTCTGCGATTACTTTTGCTCCTTGGCACCCTCCTTCTTACTCTCAGCCAGGCAGTACCGGCTAGCGCCTCGCTAATGGCGCAGCTGTCGCTCTCAGGAGGCAGCAATAATGCCTACTCGCTGGGATGGGTCGAACTAGACGGCGAGAAAACGTTTCAGATCTCTGCTCCCGATTCGGCCTTAGGGCAGCGAAGCAGTCAAATTCACCAAAATCTAGAGGCGATTCGCGACGACTATCTGACCCTTGACAATCCAAAAGATCCAGTTGCCATTCTCACAACAACTGAAACCGATGCTGGACAGCCTAAAATCTATGTCAACGGTCAGTATTTGATGACGGTTACCTCCCAGGATACTAATCTGCAGGGACTGTCTACCGCTGGTCTGCTTGAGCATTTAAAAGAGGTCATTCCAGAAGCTTTAGAGAAGGCCTATCGACAGCGGCAGCCAGAATATCGACGGCAGCAGTTCATTCCGATTGGCATACTGCTGCTGCTGGTCATTGGCTTGATTTTTGCGCTCAACGTTGCCTCAGATCGCATGCTAGCTCCCTCTATTCAGGCTTCGCAGAACGAAACAATCGCAAATCAGCGTCACCAGCTTCACGACTTGCGCGATCGCCTGCTGCCGCTGGTGCAGGGCGCGCTGCTAGTAGGCACACTGCTGTGGGCCATGGGTAGGTTTCCAGAAACGCGGGTAATGCAGCAAGAGCTAGTCCTAATCCTAAAAGTGCCGATTATTGTCGGTATTGTCATTGTGGTAGCCTACATCGGTATTCGCGTCACCTATGCTCTCGTCGATCGCTTTGTGCCTGATTTAACCAACGAGGAGGGGTTGAGCAATGACTATTCTCGGCGCACCCGTTTGCGCATTTCAACCGTCTCCAACGTGGTCAAGAACATCACCAACTTCGTTTGGATCACGATTGGCTTTATCGTGGCGCTTTCGGTTACAGGTATTGATATTAGGCTACTGCTAGCCAGCGTTGGTATAGTTGGCTTAGCGCTGTCGCTAGCGGCCCAGAACATGGTTAAAGGAGCTGTTCAGGGCTTCTTCATTGTGCTAGAAGACCAGTTTGCGGTGGGTGATGTAGTCAAGATAGGCGACGATGCTGGCCTAGTCGAAAAACTCAATCTTCGCATTATCCAGCTGCGCGATGCTGGCGGTCGGTTGATTACTATTCCCACCAGCAACATCGACCGAGTGGCAAACTACTCTTTACACTGGTCTCGCTCTGACTTAAAAATTCCGGTTCACTACAACGCCGATGTCAACCACATGCTGGAAGTAGTCCGCCAGGTCGGAGACGAGCTACAGGCCGATGCCGAATGGGGGGAGCTGATCCTGGAGGAGCCTCAAATCTTGGGGGTCGATGACTTTGCGGACAGCGCCCTAATCATCCGCGTTTGGATTAAAACTAAGCCGATGAAGCAGTGGGATGTATCGCGTGAATATCGTCGCCGCTTTAAGCAGGCTTTGCAGGACACGGATATGCAGATTCCCTTCCCTCAGCGCGATGTATGGGTGCACCCCTCAGCCGAGTTTCAGATCGCCCTGAAGGGCGAATCAAAGCAGGCGTCAGACAACCACAGTAAGAATGGCAACGGTCAGCAGCTTGCCAAAATCGATGCCCAGCCTCGGAATGTTCCTGATGATGGTGACAGCGAGGACGAAGGCGAGGCCCAGGAGTAAGGATCTCCAGTCTTGACCAGCTTAAAGTCTTCGAGGCCGAGGATCTGGGCTAGAGAGCTAAATAAACGACCTGTGAACGGCCTAGGCTGAATCGGAGTTATCTTGAGCTGGCTGATCGGTACTCACAGCATTCTCGCTGGGCCTGATCTTTGAGCCAAAGCGTCGGCTGTAGACCTGGGTCAGCTCAGCGCCGTAAAACAAAATTTGGGCTGAGTAAAACACCCAGACTAGCAAAATGATAACTGACCCTGCCGCTCCGTAGGACGAACCAAAGCTGCTGTTGCCTAAGTAAAGACCAATTAGATACTTGCCTATAGAAAATAGAACAGCGGTAGCAGCGGCCCCAAACCACACGTCGCGCCAGGCAATTACCGCATCGGGTAGGTACTTAAACATAGCGGCAAATAGCAGCGTGACCATGCCGAAACCCACCGCAAAGTTGAGAAACTGTACTAAAGCATCTAGGCCCGGAGCCAGGGTGTAAAGATATCCGGAGAAACCAGCAATAACGGAGCTAACCACCAGCGAAACCAGCAGCAAAAATCCGATTACTATAATCATCCCTAGGGATAATACTCGCGCACGAATCAGGTTGAAAACGCCCTTATCGGGCCGGGCTTCAATGTTCCAAATAGCGTTAAGCGCTAGCTGTAGCTGCGCTAGCACTCCAGTAGCGCCTACCAGCAGCAGCACAATACTAAGCCCTGAGGCAATCCAGCCGGAGTTTTGGCCGGGCTGGTTAGCGTTGTCGAGCACGGTACGCACAAAGTCAGCCCCGGTACCACCAATGAGAGACTCTACCTGAGACATCAGCTGATCGCGTACGGCGTCGCTGTCAAAAAACAGGCCCGCGACAGCGATCGCTAAGATCAGCAGAGGAGCCAGAGAGAAGATGGTGTAGTAGGCCAGTGCCGCAGCTAGCTGTGATGCCTTGTCCTGGTTCCACTCTTGGAACGCCTGCTTGAGCATTCGCCAAACTTGTTTCGGGCTCATGGTGAGTTTGTTGATTTACGGACAGCAGAACCTTTCGCTAGCTAAGCAGCGCTGGTTCGGGTCACGGACCAGAAGATACCTGCACTGCCAGGAGCCCTTAGTTTACAGGCTGGGCACTCGCAGGTTGCGCCTCCATCTACCAGAGTAAGGTACTTGATCTCGGCTTGAATCAAGGATTCGCTGATCGGCAGCCCCTGCATCTTTTTGAGGTGAGACTCCAGTGGAAGGCACGCGCGACGTGCATAGCCCTGCCCCTGCCGCTCAGAATAAATAACGTAGTCTGAAAGCCAGCTATTGTTCATAGTCGTTAGCTTTAAAAACAATTTTACATCTATCCCAGGTATTAGATGTAGTTTATACCAACGA
>JBARUP010000505.1:0-2265 GCA_049645805.1 Nodosilinea sp. | reverse complement strand
GGATCAACCACCAAATCCCAGCTGTTGAAGCGGAGGAAACGACCCAGGTAAATGCCCACCGCACACAGCGCGTGAATCAGCAGCTCGATGGGCAAAATCAGCGGTCTCGCGCCGTACCGGTTGAGGTAGCTGACCAAGTTGAGAATAGAGATCACGTAGGCCTCAAACCCTAGCATGATGGCGACTGTGTGAATAGGAATGAAAACTAGGGCGATCACCCAAATCGGAATTTGCCCTGAACTAGTCCCCCGGATGAGGTGAATAATATCGGTGAGAACGTAGGGAGCATTGGGCAAAAAGACCAGAAACATGACCAGGCCCGCCCACCAGAGCCAGCCCCGCGTTGTCTGCTGTTTCTTAAAAATTTTGATGCTGAGAACAGCCGCTAGGGCGACAATGATCAGCAGCCACAGCAGCCTTAGCGGGGTCGCGATGCCGCTGTCGCTAGCTATGTTGAGCCAGCCCTGCACCACTCGCGGCAGGCGGGGCAGCAGGCCCACAACTCCAACTCCACCGACAACCAGCCAGGCACCTAGAAACCAGCCCTTAGGAACCTTCTGGCGGCGGAAGAGGCCAAAGCTCAGCATCAGCGGCACAAAGGCCAGAAACAGGTTCCATAAGATCCAGCCGCTGTACACATTACTGAAGGCGCTGGCAACATCGAGCAGAAGATTTCGCATGGGTTCTCAATGTTAAGGGCACGGCTGCTCAACAAGTCCTGGTCAAAAAATAGCGGGTTTTGACCAGACCTCGAACGAGACGGGCGTGTTCTTGACCCAATCTAAATCTTGACAGCTCCTCAAGATAACTGTACCGGGGATGCCAATCAAGACACCGCCCCCCTCAGGAAAGATGACAGACAACAGCAGTATCTTTCGGCAAAGGTAAAAGGCTGTACCGACATCGACAAGCGAGCTAAGCCCACCACAGCAAGTAAGCAGGGGCCAGTTGCGGCAGGCGATTGTCTTTAGCTTCCCCCTGAGGGGATTAAAGTATACTGAGCCTGAGCATTCCGGTAACCCTATGCCCAGAGCTACCCAAGGAACTGAGCTAGATCTGACCGCCAAAACCCTGTGGCCAGCCCGAACTGAGCTGGTTGGCCTACAGTTTGACCTGGTGGCGGAAGCCGCCTACGAACTCTACCCGCAGTACACCATTGGCCTGCACGCCTGGTTTTTACATCAGATTCAGGAATTTGACTCGGCGCTATCGGCTCAGCTGCACGATAGCGCCACCGATAAAGCCTTCAACATTTCTGCCCTGAGTGGCCAGTTTTCAACCCACAGCCGCAGTTTGCAGCTACAGGCAGGTAAGACCTACCAGTGGCGCGTCAGTGGTTTCACCAAGCCTATGGTGGCGGGCCTAGCGCGGTGGCTCAAGCACCTGCCCGAGGCTGTTGACCTCAAGCATGCGCCGCTGAAAATTCGTCAAGTGAGCCTGGCTCAACCACCTACAACCTACGCCAATCTAGCGGCAATAGAGCCGGGGCGCAGCCTCAGCCTGACCTTTGTTAGCCCCACCAGCTTTCGCCGCCGGGGGCACCACCTGCCGCTGCCCTGGCCAAGAAATGTATTCCATAGCTATCTACGGCGGTGGAATGAGTTTGCCAACCATCCGGTAGATCAAGATGAGTTTCTGGCCTGGGTTGATGACCATGTGGTGTTTCAGCGGCACGAGTTAGCCAGCGAGAAAATTGTCGCTGGTAAGCGCGGGGCGGTGACGGGGTTTAGGGGCGCAGTGACCTACAGGCTGGGAGCAAAGGCCAGCGACAACCCTAAATATGTGCAGCTGTTCTACACGCTGGGGCACTATGCACCCTACTGCGGCACGGGTCACAAAACGACTTTTGGGCTGGGGCAAACCCGCCTGGGCTGGCACCTGAGCCAGGCCGAGCCCCAGGCGGTGCCTGCGGCCCAGCGGCTGCTGGCCGATCGCATAGACGAACTCACCACCTATTTTGTCAACCAAAAGAAACGCACCGGGGGCCACCGCGCCCAAGACTCTGCAGAAACCTGGGCGACGGTTTTGGCCCGACGCGAGCTAGGCGACTCGCTGCAAGCAATCGCAGAAGACCTGAAGATTCCCTACGAAACGGCAAAGACCTACAGCAAGCTGGCGCGGCGATCGCGGCGGTCTTCTGCACCCGCCGACGATAGCCCTTCAGAAACGTAGCTAGTTTGGTACGGCGGCGGTTGTCTATGATGTCGTAGATGACACCACCGCCATCAAGTTGCACTCCAAAAACGGTTCGTAGGGCACCGGCAT
>JBARUP010000504.1:0-5645 GCA_049645805.1 Nodosilinea sp. | reverse complement strand
GGGTTAGCGGGGGCGCACGTTTGTGCGCCCTTCTCTAGTCTTTAGCTCTATAAGATAACCGGGCGTTGCTGAATCGAGACATGCATTTGGGTAGGGGCTTAGGCGTAGCCAAGCCGAAGGCTTTATGGCCGTTCGCCCCTACGAGAGACATTGGATTTTAGACTCATACCTGTATCCAGCAACGCCGATAACCGCTATAACCCTTAACTAACCCCTAAATTTTATGGATACTCACTCTAAGATCTACGTCGCGGGCTCGGGCGGACTGGTGGGCAGCGCCCTAGTACGAACCCTCCAGGCTCAGGGCTACACCAATCTGCTGCGACCCTCTAGTCAGGCCCTAGACCTGCGCCGCCAGGCCGCCGTAGACGACTTCTTTGCGGCGGAAAAACCCGAGTACGTGTTCTTAGCCGCCGCCAAGGTCGGCGGCATCCAGGCCAACAACACCTACCGGGCCGAGTTTCTCTACAACAACCTGATGATTGAGGCCAACCTGATCGATAGCGCCTACCGCCACGGCGTCAAGAAGCTGTTGTTCTTGGGCTCCTCCTGCATCTACCCCAAGCTGTGCCCCCAGCCCATGCGGGAGGAGTACCTGCTGAGTGGAGCCCTAGAGCCTACCAACGAACCCTACGCGATCGCTAAGATTGCCGGTCTTAAGCTGTGCGAAAACTACTGCCGCCAGTACGGGGTCAGCTTTATCTCAGCGATGCCCACCAACCTCTACGGCCTCAACGACAACTTTGATTTGGCCAACTCCCACGTGCTGCCGGCGCTGATGCGCAAGTTCCACGAGGCCAAGGTCAAGGGCGAGCCCACCGTTACGGTGTGGGGTACGGGCACGCCGCTGCGGGAGTTTTTATACGTTGATGACCTAGCCGACGCGCTGGTGTTTTTGATGAGCACCTACGACGAGGTTGATTTTGTCAACGTGGGTACCGGGCAGGAGGTGTCGATTAAAGAGCTGGCGCTGACGATGAAAGCGGTAGTGGGCTACGAGGGTGAGCTGGTGTTTGACACCACCAAGCCCGACGGCACCCCCCGCAAGCTGCTGGACGTGTCGCGGCTGAGCGCGGCGGGGTGGCAGGCTACCACCGACCTCAAGAGCGGCATTGAGCAAACCTACGCATGGTTCTTAGCCCACGTCGATTCTGTGCGAGGGCGTGAGGACGAGGACTAAAGGTCGATAGTTTAGAGTCAGCTTAGGCTGGCTCGCACTTGCCGCTGCGAATTAGCCCCACTCGACGGGCGATCGCTTCATCCTGGGTAGCGTAGGGACCCCAAATAGGGCGCTGAGCTTGAAGACGCTCTCGGCTAACATTTTCAGCCGAGAGCACTTGGCAACTGCCGCCCTCTCCCTGCACTACGTACCAGCCCTCGTTTCTCGCTGACATTCACTACACTCCTGTACCGACCCTCGATGGTAACCTATCGAGGATATCTCTAGACTCGCTTTCTACTATTACTACTCAACGTTTTACCTCAGGCCTCCTGCTTGAGACGCATTAGCTCATATACCTGTCTCCATCGAAACAATAGCTCTCGTAACTTTAACAACACGTCCCATGAGTTGAGCCTAAGCAGCTCCAAACAAGAGGTCTGTCTGCTCTGGCTCAAGGCTGATGTAATCTGAGGTTGGTATCAGTAGCAAAAGCGCTCATTGCCATTTGCCTTGGTGCGGCCCGTACCCTTGCGCATAGCGCCAAGCATTGTCGAGACTACCACGCAGCGGTGCGTGGTTTTGCTGCCTGTCATAGCCACCGTCACGGTACCTAGCTGAGATTTGACATTGCCATACATATCGAATCTGATGTAGTAAACACTGCTGGCCTTAAGCAGCGTGTTGTCGATAGTGGCAAAGCCCACACCTTCAACTAGAGGCTGCCAAGCGGTGATCTGGCTCGCTAAAGTGGCGTCGTCGTGGCTAGCCCATTCCATCCGTCCGCTCTGCTCACGAATGCTAAAGCGGCGATCGCAGCGCAGCTGCATAGCCTCAGACTGGGTGATCCGCAGCGCCTGATAGATCATGTCTTGAGTAATGTTGATTTTGCGCTGCTGCCAAAACCCTAAAAAAGATGGCGCGGCGATCGCCATCAGCAGTCCAACAACAGCTGCCGCAGCTAAACTTTCAACTAGCGTAAATCCGCTCGACTGGGATAGCACAGCAGACGGTTTCCGCGATCGCGACAAAAATTGAGACATAGATGTAGATGCAGAAAGATTGGTAGCTCTAAAATGCCCACCTGCTGAGGGACATAGCCAGCGGTTATAGCCACATCAATCGTCGGACTGGAAAATGTCTCGAAAGGCTGACACGTAGTCTAGGCCCGCTGGGTCGATTAGTGTTGCTGCCTCTATTTAGAGGATGTTTGAAGAGGCATCTGTCGTAGCATTAGCCTACAGATGACCAATAGACGATTAGTGCCACATCTTGCTACCCAAGGAGACTTTGCCTGTGGATGTTAAAGCCGCTGTTGCCCACGGTCCGGGTCAGCCCCTGACTGTTGAAACCATTCAGCTTGAAGGGCCGCGCGAGGGTGAAGTGCTGGTTGAGATCAAAGCTACCGGCATTTGTCATACTGACGCCTATACCCTCTCTGGCAAAGACCCTGAAGGACTTTTCCCAGCGGTACTGGGGCACGAAGGGGCCGGAGTCGTCGCTGAAGTTGGCCCAGGCGTGACCAGCCTCAGGCCAGGGGATCATGTTATTCCGCTATACGTGCCAGAGTGCCGTCAGTGCGAGTACTGTCTCAGCTTTAAGACCAACCTCTGCCAGGCAATTCGTCTCACCCAGGGGCGCGGCCTCATGCCTGACGGCACCAGCCGATTTTCCCTGGGCGGCGAGCCGCTGTTTCACTACATGGGTACATCGACCTTTGCGAACTACACCGTGGTGCCCGAAATTGCCCTGGCCAAAATTCGCGCTGACGCCCCCTTTGAGAAGATCTGCTACATCGGCTGTGGCGTTACCACAGGTCTCGGGGCGGTCATCAACACGGCTAAGGTCGAGCCGGGAGCTACCGCAGTGGTGTTTGGCCTCGGCGGCATTGGTCTCAACGTGATTCAGGGCTGCCGCATGGTCGGAGCCAGCAAAATCATCGGCGTTGACATTAACCCCAGCAAAAAAGAGCTGGCTGAGAACTTTGGCATGAACCACTTTGTCAACCCCAAAGAGGTCGAGGGTGACTTAGTGCCCTACCTTGTCGAGCTTACCGGCGGCGGAGCCGACTACAGCTTTGAGTGCGTTGGCAACGTCAGCCTGATGCGTCAGGCGCTGGAGTGCTGCCACAAGGGCTGGGGAGTGAGCGTCATTGTCGGCGTCGCGGCGGCGGGCGAAGAAATCAGCACTCGTCCCTTTCAGCTCGTGACCGGTCGGCAGTGGAAGGGCACCGCCTTTGGGGGAGCTAGAGGGCGTACCGACGTGCCCAAAATTGTGGACTGGTACATGGACGGCAAAATCAACATTGACGACCTGATTACCCACGTCATGCCCCTTGATGAAATCAACACTGCCTTTGACCTTATGCACCGGGGCGAGAGCATCCGCAGCGTGGTGACCTTTTAGGTCGCCCTTGAAATGCTCTTTAGGCAAGCATCCTGCCTGTCCAAAAAGCCGAAACGTCTATCCTACTGACTCTACTCCTCCTCCCTATGTCCCTTACGCTTCGCAACCAGCACGCCTGCTTTGGCGGCACCGTAGGCTACTACAGCCACCAATCGGAAATCTGCCGCTGCGAGATGCGGTTTGCAGTTTTTGTACCGCCCCAGGCCCAGGCTGGCCCGGTGCCTGTGCTCTTCTATCTCTCAGGGCTGACCTGCACTGAGGACAATTTCACCAGCAAGGCCGGAGCGCAGCGCTACGCCGCCGAACACGGCATTATGCTGGTGGCTCCCGACACCAGCCCTCGCGGTGAAGACGTTCCTGATCAGGCCGACGCCTGGGACTTTGGCACCGGAGCAGGATTCTACGTAGATGCAACCGCTACCCCGTGGAGCACTCACTACAACATGTACAGCTATGTGGTAAGTGAGCTACCGGAGCTGGTGGCTAGCGAGTTCTCGGTACGGCGCGATCGCATGGGCATCTGCGGTCACTCAATGGGGGGACACGGAGCGCTGGTGTGCGGCCTGCGCAACCCTGAGCTGTTTAAGTCAATCTCTGCCTTTGCCCCAGTTGCCGCGCCCAGCCAGTGCCCCTGGGGGCAAAAAGCATTCTCGGGCTACCTGGGGTCAGACACCGCTGCCTGGGCCGCCTACGATGCCACGGAGCTGGTGAAAGAGTATGCCCAGCCTGAGCGGGTGATCTTGATTGACCAGGGCGCTGACGATAGCTTTCTGGCGCAAAATCAGCTGCTGCCAGAGGTCTTTGCCGCCGCCTGCAAAGCAGCCGGACAGCCCCTACAGCTGCGCAAACAGCCTGGGTACGACCACAGCTATTTCTTTATAGCCTCATTTATGGGTGACCACCTGCGCCACCATGCCGATGTGCTGACAAAACGATAGTCTAGGAAAGGACTATTAAGGCCAACTTGCGTAATCAGGAGATCCCGCTATGGTGAGATATTGTGCTGCTGCTCTATTGGTATTGCTGATGTGGCTAATGCCGATGGCGGCCTGGGCCAGTCCGTTACCGCTGCTGGCCCAGGCTACCACTGAGACTGAGGCCATCGCGATTGGCGATAGCGATATCCTGGGCTTTGCCAAAGCTTACCAAGCGGTGCAGATATTGCGCATGCAGGCCGAGCAGGAGATGATCAAGGCGGTTGAAGACGAAGGGCTGAGCATCGATCGCTTTAATGCGATCGCAGAAGCCCAGATCGCTGGCAGTGACCAAATCCCCGCCGCTACCGCGAAAGCCGCCGAACTTCAGCTTTCGCCCCAAGAAGATCGGCAGTTTAAGGCCACCGTCGATCGCATTATTGCCATTCGCCAAAGCACCGAAGGCGAAATGGAAAAAGCCATTGAGGCCGACGGCTTCTCGCTCAGTACCTTTAACAACATTCTTGAGCAGTCTGCCGGTGACACCGATTTACAGCGCAGGATTAGCGATGAGATTGTGAAGCAAACCCTGGCCTCAGAGGCGTCCTAAACGCCCCTAGCCTGCCAAAAGGTACTCTGCACTGAGCGTATCTGCCGACGTGATCTGCCACGGGCTGCGCCTTAGGACTAGTTATCTCAGGTTTTATGAGGTTATGTAAATCTGCCCTCAGCGCCTGGGGTATATGGCGTCACAATAGGCCTCAGGCGCAAGCTGGCGCTCATCTTTAGAGGGCTAGAATCATGGTGCCTTTCTTTAAAGCCGTCCCCGAAGTCGATACCGAAACCAAGATTTTACAAGCGGCGCTGAAGCTATTCGCTAGGCAGGGGTATGGCGGCACAACAACCCGCGAGCTGGCCAAGGTGGCCGGAGTAGCCGAAGGCACCTTGTTTCGTCATTTTGAGAACAAGAAGGCCATCCTGGTAGCGGTAGCCAGCCAGGGCTGGGTTGAAATTCTCACCGACTTGCTAACCGAGCTGAGCGAAATGGCCAGCTACAAAGCGATCGATCGGGGAGAGCGAATGCCGATGAGTTGAGAGTATCCATATAAACCTGTATGAGTAGCGCCAGGATGACGAGGGCAAACAACCGCTTGCCCCTAAAGGGG
>JBARUP010000503.1:0-8952 GCA_049645805.1 Nodosilinea sp. | reverse complement strand
GCGCAGCAGTGTCCACATCAAAAAGTGTCGCTATCTAGACGAAAGCCGCTGCGTCGGCATGTGTGTGAACATGTGCAAGCTGCCTACCCAGCGCTTCTTCACTGAAGACTTTGGCATTCCCCTGACGATGGTGCCAAATTTTGAAGACTTTAGCTGCGAGATGGTGTTTGGTCAGCCGCCGCCGCCCCTAGAGATCGAGCAGGCCTATCAGCAGCCCTGTTTGGTCAATCACTGCTCCTTAGCGACTCCAGACCTCCAGCCTTGTCCAAAGGTTAGGAATTGACCGTATTCAACCAGCCCTGTTCATTGTCATCGCTGAATTACACCAGTAGCATCACTCTCAGTGACAACTACTGGATCCCAACAGCCCGGAGCCGTTCTAGGCCGCAAATTCGATTGGATCGCTTAAACGCATTGGGCAAAATAACCGCTACTGTAGTCAGCAGTACAATATCCACTGGTTTGCTGGCGGTTCTATATCCATGATTGAAGTTGAGCACTTGAGTAAAACCTACGGGTCTACCTCGGCGATTCAAGACATTACCTTCGGGGCTGAGCCCGGTGAGATCTTGGGATTCTTAGGACCGAATGGAGCGGGCAAAACTACGACCATGCGGATTTTGGCAGGTTATCTACCTGCCTCAGAAGGTACTGCCCGCGTGGCGGGCTACGACGTACACACCGACTCAATGGCGGTACGGCAGCGGATTGGCTACCTGCCCGAGTCGCCGCCGCTGTACCCAGAGATGACGGTGCAGGGGTTCCTCACTTTTGTCGCCAAGATCAAAGGAGTTTCCTCAGATCTGCGCCAGAAGCGGGCCGAGATCGCTATGGACCACTGTGGGCTGCTGGACAAACGCAAAGTACTCATTCGCAAGCTGTCGAAGGGCTACCGGCAGCGAGTGGGCATCGCCCAGGCTATTATTCACGATCCGCCCGTAATCATTCTCGATGAACCAACGGTGGGTTTGGATCCACGCCAGATTAATGAGGTGCGCCAGCTAATCAAGGGCCTGGCGGGCAGTCACACTATCATTCTTTCCACGCACATTTTGCCTGAGGTAAGCATGACCTGCGATCGCGTCACCATCATCAATCGCGGCCAGGTTGTTGCCACCGATACCCCCGACAACCTCACCACTCGTCTCTCAGGCGAGTCGGCCTACGAGCTGGAGGTCAAAGGCGATATAAGCACCGCTCAGCGACTTCTAAGCGAGCTAGCTTCTGTCCGCCAGGTGGCGCTGCTGGGTTACGACCATCTGCCCGACCACCACCATCGCCTGCGGATTAGCGGTGAGGCCGATCGCGCCCTGGGCGGCCTGATCTCTGCGGCCCTGGTCAATGCTGGCCTTGAACTCCACGAGCTGCGCCGTCAGCAGGCCACCCTAGAAGATGTCTTCCTCAACCTCACCACTACCGAACCTGCTCCTGGAGAAGCGGTAGCACCAGAACTTCCTCCTGCTGAAGAGATTCCTGAAGAACAAGACGCCTAGGTAATTTTGAATTGGGGATTTTAGATTTTGGGTTGAAGGCGTTTTGGCCTAAGCTCGAAATCCAAAACCCAAAATTTCTCACCTCCTCACCCACTCGCTCTGCCAATGACTATCCTTTTTAAAAACATCCTCGCCATCTACCAGCGGGAGCTGCAAAGCTACTTCGCCTCCCCCCTGCCCTATATCATTGCCGCCGTGTTCTGGCTGCTGGGGGGCTTTTTCCTGGTGGCTATTTTGCTGGGGCCGCAGGGCATTTTGGCCCAGGCGGCAATGGCCGATCAGGCGGTACAAATGGGGATGCCCACGCCACCGCCCTTTGATGTTGCCTACGAGTTCAACAAGACCTATGTGGGGCTGCTGGGGTCGCTGTCGATGTTTGTGCTGCCTATGCTGTCGATGGGGCTTTACGCCGATGAACGCAAGCAGGGCACCCTGGAACTGCTTGCCACGTCACCCGTGACCAACTGGGCGGTGGCCCTGGGCAAGCTCTTGGCGGTAGTCAGCTTCTATATTGCGATGGTGCTACCGCTGATGGTGTGCCAGGCGGTGGCGCTGGGGGCGGCGACGCCTCCAGCCGGGTCGGGGGTATTTCTGCTCTCCCACGTAGGGCTAGTGCTGCTAGCCGCTAGCGTACTGGCTCTGGGTATGTTTATCTCGTCACTAACCGAGAGCACTGTGCTGGCGGCAATCATGACCTTTGGACTAATTCTGCTGCTGTGGCTAGTGGATGGTCTGGCCCAGGGACTGCCGGGGGTAGCGGGTAGCGCGATCGCCCACCTGTCTCTGCTCAAGCACTTTACCGACTTTACCGAGGGTATTTTCGATACCGGCTCTCTGGTGCTGTTTCTCTCGTTTATTGGGCTCGGACTGTACCTCACAGCTCAGTCTATCGAAACGCTTCGGTTTCAGCGGTCTTAGTACTCTATAGGCAGGTTAGTAGTAGCGGGTTATGGCGATGAAATCGTTTGCAGGCTACCAGAAGTATTTAAAGTATCTAGCTCTACCAGGGCTGGCTTTGGTAACAGCCGGACTGATCGCTGGAATTGTAGCAGGGTGGACGCTGCTGCCTGCGGGTCTGCTAGTCGGCGGCATTGGCCTACTGCTGCTGGGGCTGGTGCTCGGCAATCAGGGGCAGGGGCGGTTTTGGGCCCAGCGCTCTACTGAAGCCGGAACCAACGCGCTAGTAGCTACCCTCTCGGTGCTGGTGATTCTGGCTCTAGTAAACTTCTTGGCCGTGCGCTACGCCAGCCGCGTAGACCTCACCGAGAACCAGCTGTTTACCCTTGCTCCCCAGTCGCAAGAGGTGGTGCAGACGCTTGAAGACCCCGCCCGCATTGTTGTCTTTGACCCGCTGCCTAATCCCCAGGACCGGCAGCTGCTAGAAAGCTACCGTCAGGCCGGGCCGCAGTTTAGCTTTGACTACGTCAACCCATACACCGACCCCCGCTCAGCCCAGGAGTTCGGGGCTACCCAGACGGGCATGGTGTTTGTAGAAAGCGGAGACACCCGCCGCTTCTTACAGAACGTTAGCCCCAGCGAGCGCCTATCGGAGCGAACCCTAACTAACGCGCTTGACCAGGTGGCCAGCGATCGCGCCCTGACCGTGTATTTCACCCAGGGCCACCAGGAATTTGCCATCGACGGCAGCGACACCGGGTTCTTGCAGGCTGCCACCGCCCTTGAAGGCAAAAGCGCCGTAGTGCAGCCGCTTGATCTGTCGCAGACTAGCGAAGTGCCTGAGGATGCCAGCGTAGTAGTGGTGGCTGGCCCCGCCGCCGAGTTTTTTGACGCCGAGGTAAAAGCTCTGCAAACCTACCTCAACAACGGCGGTAGTGTGATGCTGCTGATTGACCCGCGCACCAGCCCCGGACTGGGCTCTCTACTCGACGCATGGGGTGTCACCCTCGACAATCGCATCGTGCTCGATACCTCTGGCAGTGGTCAGCTCGTTGGCTTAGGGCCTGCCGCGCCCCTGGTCACCGACTACGGCGACCACCCCATTACTCGCGACTTTGGCGGCGGGCGATCGTTCTTTCCCCTCGTTCGTCCCATTAACGTTGAAGAGGTCCCCAGCGTAACGGCAACACCCATTCTGCAAAGCAATCCCCAGAGTCGGGCTGAGGCTCTGACAGGTGAGGGGGAGCTACAGTACGACGAAAACGCTCCCCCCTCTGGCCCCTATACCTTAGGTGTTGCCCTCAGTCGACCGGTCGCAGGGGCAACCGCTACCGAAGGCGAACCTCCGCCTGAGTCACGGCTAGTTGTTATTGGCAACGCCACCTTCGCCACCGACGGACTGTTTGAGCAGCAGCTCAATGGCGACGTGTTTCTTAACGGCGTGAGCTGGTTGGGACAGCAGACCGACGCTACCCTCTCTATTCGGCCCCGCGAAGTCACTAACCGTCGCATCACTATGACGGTGCAGCAGCAGATTGGTCTGGCGGTCTTTGCCCTGCTGGTGCTGCCGGTCATTGGCCTGGGGCTGGCGTTGCTGATGTGGCTGCGGCGGCGATAGCCTTGGTCTATACGATGGAGCAATAATTCCTGAATTTGGATCAGAACTTTTCAGAAGTTTTTCCCCTCGTGTAAACCAGACCGATGCTGCATGCTATGGATTGTGTTCCCTGATGTTAAGCGAAGTGAATCTCTGGCCTGGTTGGTGAAGTAACCGTCAGCCTGGTTTGAGGTTCTTTTGGCAGTCCGTTTACTCATCAGGTGTATAGCCATGTCTTTACCTATCTTCACCCCGCCCAGCGTGCAGTGTCCCGAGTGCGGTGTGCAAAGCGTTGTCGAGTACAAGCCCACGGTGTACCACTGCCTCAAGTGCGACTTTGAAAAAGACCTCAGCCTGCCAGAACCCAAAGAACCTGGCCTAGGGTCAGTGATGATGGGCCTGCTCGGGTTTGGTTTGGGGTTGCTCATACTGCTGTAGCAAAGCC
Organism: Nodosilinea sp.; assembly: GCA_049645805.1. Taxonomy (GTDB): domain Bacteria; phylum Cyanobacteriota; class Cyanobacteriia; order Phormidesmidales; family Phormidesmidaceae; genus Nodosilinea. The sequence continues at coordinate 4,520 of JBARUP010000503.1, read as the reverse complement.
AAACGCTTGATAGTGCAAATGCACCACACTATCAGTATCATGGGGGTGCTGCCCCTTAGGCTCTCCTATGGCGATTGTTTCTTCCCACAAATCCGACGATTCGACCAAGCCCAAGGGAAGTAAGCCCAAAGGGGCCAGCTCTAAACCAGCAGCCCCCCTCAGCGAAGACACAGCGTCGCAGCCGCTGCTCTCCCTCGTCAAAGGCGGAGAAATACAGCCAGAAGACGTGGGGGAAGCTTCTACCGCCGAGCTCAAGACCACCGCCCCCGAAGACAGCCTGCGCCCCCAGCGGCTGCAAGATTATATTGGTCAGGCGGCTCTCAAAGAGGTGCTGGGTATTGCTATTAAAGCTGCTCAGTCACGGCAAGAGCCCCTTGACCATCTGCTGCTCTACGGCCCGCCAGGGTTGGGAAAGACCACTATGGCTCTCATCCTGGCCCAGGAAATGAAGGTGACCTGCAAAATCACCACCGCCCCAGCCCTAGAGCGGCCCCGTGATATTGCCGGGCTGCTGGTCAATCTGAAGGCGGGGGACGTGCTGTTTATTGACGAAATTCACCGACTGCCTCGGGTTACCGAAGAAATTTTGTACCCAGCGATGGAAGACTCTCGTCTTGACATCACAATTGGCAAGGGTCAGTCGGCTCGCACCCGCAGCATTCCGCTGGCCCCGTTCACCCTAGTGGGAGCAACAACGCGGGTGGGAGCGCTAAGCTCACCCCTGCGCGATCGCTTTGGTCTGATTCAGCGGCTGCGGTTCTACGAAATTGACGAGCTGACACCCATTGTGCTGCGCACCGCCGACGTGCTGAAAACCCCTATCGAGCCCGCAGGGGCCGAAGAAATTGCCCGTCGGGCTCGCGGCACGCCCCGGATTGCCAACCGCTTGCTGAGGCGGGTGCGTGACTATGTTGAGGTTAAGGCGGCAGGGACTGTAACTGCTGCCCTAGCGGCCGAGGCCCTAGAGCTGTTTAATGTAGACCCCTGCGGCCTCGACTGGACCGATCGCCGCCTGCTCTCAGTCATGGTTGAAAACTTCGGCGGCGGTCCTGTTGGTCTCGACACCATGGCCGCCTCCACTGGCGAAGATCCCCAAACCATTGAGGAGGTGTACGAACCCTATCTACTGCAAATTGGTTATCTCCAGCGCACCCCTAGGGGCCGAGTTGTTACCCCCGCTGCTCGTCGCCACCTAGGCTACGACGAAGGAATACCGAATGACGGCAGTCAAATGTCTCTAATGTAGATAGTCCAGAGGCCAAACATAGGTACATTAGGCTGTCTGGCCCTCAAAGGACATTACCGTCCTCTCTACCGGCAGGTCAATGATGGCCTGCATGAGGTTAGTCTGACTGAGGTTAGCCCCCGTTAGATTAGTCCCCAGCAGGTTGGTCCCTAGCAGGTTGGCACCTGACAGGTCAGCATTGGCTAAGCAGGCACCCCACAAATCAGCGTGCATGAGGTTGGCTCCTGCTAGATTGGCTCCGCTCAGGTCTACCCCGGTCAGCCTGACTCCGCTGAGATCGGCTCCCCACAGCGAGGCCCCCGGAGCCAAGTGATGCAGAGCCTTAGAGGGCTGAAATCCACGGGGAAACTGCGTGCTGTCAGAATAGAGCGCTCCGTCTAAGCTGGCAGAGGCTAAGCGGCACCCCCACAGATTTGCGCCGATCAGGTTAGCATTGCTCAAATCTGCATAACGCAGGTCGGCCCCACGCAGGTCGGCCAGCATTAGGGTAGCCTGTCGCAGATCTGCGTAGCGCAGATCGCTATCACCCATAAGCGTGCTCAGCAGATTAGCTCTTTTCAGCACGGCCCCAAATAGACGGCTTCTGCTCAACAGCGCTCCACTCAAATCAGCGGCCGTTAAGTCAGTACCCCCCAGGTCGCGTTCTCGCAGATCTTTAGTGGCTAGAGAGGCTCCCGGCTCAAGGCTCCAGAGCCGGGCCTGACTAGGGTCAAACTCCTTGGGAAACTGGGTCTGAGCGTTGTATAGTGCGCCTTCTAGGCGGGTATCACTGAGATCTGCTCCAGTGAATACGGCCTCCCGCAGATCGGCCCAGCGGAGGTCAGCTCCCGATAGATTGGCGTTGTTGAACTGGACCTGCTTGAGATTGGCGCGACGAAAGTTGGCTTGAGTGAGATTTGCCCGACTAAAATCAGCTCCCCAAAAGTCTACCTTGGCTAGGCTCCAGTGGTTGAGGTCAGCTCCAGCTAGACTAATACCAGTAAAATCTCGCTCCCCTTCCACAAAGGCTTTCCAAAGCTGTTCTAACGTTTTGAGATTCATGCTCATGTACGGCTCAATGTTGCCTGCGAAGTGGTTGCCTGCGAAGTAGTTGCCTGAAAAGTAAATAGCGATTGGTTTCTGCCTGCTAAGTAACCTTTAGTGGCTGGCAACGAGGTCTGCCCATGGAATTGCCTGCTGTGGGGGTTCTGTCTCCTGCACCCACACCACATAAACGTCGTCATCTAGAGTAGCGATAGATTTCTTACCCTGCTGCTGGAGTTGTTGCACCAGACTATTGGCCTTATCTAGCGTGGGACGATTCCGGTAGTAGCGGTAGTACTCACCCTCTACAGCAAGGGCTAGGTAGCGCTGCTGGTCCGCCCCTTGAACATGATACAAAGCGTGGTCTTCCGTAGCCGTGGAGAGCGCTTCTATGTCCTCTAGATCTAGTGTTTCCGAGCTTGTACTAGAATCTGCCAGCAGACTGCTCCAGTCGAGGGTAGAGGTGTCAGCCTCAGGGAAGCGGGCTACTTTTGCAGGGGAGACCGAGGCGTAGTCCATATCCGCTGGATCAACTAGTGGGCGTTCGCTGGTGGCTTCTAGTACCTCGTCAAGCATGCTCTGGCGACGCTGTAATCGACGCTGGTTTGATCGCATCGCTTCAGCGGTGCCGATGCCAATGGCTACGCTCGACAAAATCGCAAAGCCAATGTAGCGGATTGAGAACTCTTTGCTCTGCTGAGTTACAAAGGCCGAGTTAACCCACTGGCCAATGGGACTAGGCAAACGATCAGAAACTTGCACAGCTTGGTCAGATGCCATGGGCCAAGTCAGGGCTGCAAACCCGGTGCTCGAGGCTAGCAGGGCAGGTAAAACAATGCGGCGAAAAGGCGAGTTATCCATAACAGGGAGTGCAGAAAATATACTGAGGTGAGCAAGCTACTCTGGGGAGGAGCTCCTTCAGAATAAGCAACTGACTGGCAAGAATCTGCAAATTCCCCACAGGTGATCTGTGATACTTTGATGAACTCTTGTCTCTGTCTACGTGTTTACACGGATCCTTCAGCACCGCTCGACGCAGAATTTTCCTTCCTTCATAAAAAACAGCTAACTACCACTGCAACTTAATGCTGGCAGTCCTGATTAGTGACAATATTCCTGAGTACTAAAGAGGAACCTTTAATGAATCAACTTATGCGGTGGAATATATTGCTCAGCCTAATGGTGCTGCTAACAGCCATTACGCCTGCCGCTGTGCGGGTCGCCCGTGAACAGCTGAGCCGCTACCAAGACCTAGAAGAGACCTCAGAGACAGCAGCAGCGCGATCGCCAATTGCAACCCCTGATGAGCGCCTTTGTCAGCAGTGCGACTTTATATCAGCGGATCTTAGTGGCCAAGACCTGAGCCGCGAGAATTTTCGCAATGCAAATATGGCCAAGGCCAACCTCACTGGCACTCAGCTAATCAATGCCATTCTCCATAGGGCCAACCTCACCCAGGCTACGCTGCACCAGGTTAACCTCCAGGGTGCCGATCTTACCGAAGCTATCCTGGTGCGAGCCGACCTTAGCCAGGCCCAGATGCTCCACGCCAGCCTTGAGAAGGCCGATCTGACTAACGCTTCTCTGACCCAGGCCGAGCTGCGCGATGCTGCCCTGTGTTCGGCCCAGCTGCACCAGGCCGATCTTTCAGAGGCTAGTCTCTACGGCTCCGTTCTGCGCGAGGCCGATTTGTCAGAGGCTGACTTGCGTGGGGCCGACCTGCGCTACGCCGATCTCTATAAAGCTGACTTGACTGACGCCAACCTTACCGGAGCAAGGCTAGATTTTGCCACTATGCCCGACGGCAGCACCTATAACCAAGGCTATATTCAGCCCGTCAACCCATCCCAGGGCTGTAGCACTAGCCCTGCCGACGTCGCTGAGCAACCGACATCCTAGAGCTACCCAGCTCAGGTGCTCTCAGTCTCAGCATGGTGCGACAGAGGTGAAACTGGGATCTCTACAGCCAAATGTTGACTACTGAAAGTTGACGATGCGGGCAAATCCCTCCGGGTCAAGGCTAGCCCCTCCTACCAAAGCTCCGTCAATTTCGGACTGGGCCATTAGCTCATCGACATTGCTGGGTTTAACCGAACCGCCGTACTGAATGGTCACATCAGGATTTTTTAGCAGTTTGCGAATGCCGCCAATGACCTGGTTGGCATCGGCAGCCTCACAGGTATCGCCAGTCCCGATCGCCCAAATCGGCTCGTAAGCAATGACCAAATCGTTTTGGTCAATATCTACCAAA
>JBARUP010000502.1:0-6200 GCA_049645805.1 Nodosilinea sp. | reverse complement strand
TTTACCTAGTCTGAGTAATCGCCATCCTGTGACCTATCAGTCTCAAGTCCCGCCCGATTTGAAGCAAGACCTGTTGCGAGCCGTAGACAATAGCCCCGCAGACTGGATTTTGCTTAACCTAGCCCTTAGCACCATGAAGATGGGGGGGCATCGCTACGGAGCTTTTTTGGATGCCGCTACCACCGCTGCCAAGCTGGCTATCTACAGCACATTCATTGAGCAAGGCAGCAATATTCGCAAAACTGGTTTTCTGTACCACGTTGAGCCCAGGCGGGTCAAAGCTATCGTGCGGGAGATCCAGGCTGCTCTAGCGGAAGGCCAAAGCTTAAAGGTGCTCAACTCCAAGGAGCCCTACTACCTAATTGCCCTACCGTTTCTGTGGCAAGAGCGTTTTCCCTGCGGCCCCAATGAAGCACGAATACACATTCAGGGGCTAACTCCCAGAGAGCGCAAAAGTATTGAAGAAAGCCTGCCCGCCAGCGTTCCCAAGGCTCGCATTCTCGATCAAGTCGAGTTTACTGAGCTGATGGAGCTGCTCCACCACATGTCGCAGGAGGAACTACCTGCGGGCCAGCGCATGCCCTTCAGCGACGCCCTGATGTCTCACATCAAGTTCAGGCTGCTGCACTCGGGCACCGTCATTGAGATTGATTCACCCCTGGTGGATATGCCTCTATACACCCTAGCCAGCGCCTCCTACTCACCGAAGGGAGAGCAGGAGCGCGTGTTCGCCATGATCGATGACGTAGCCCGCTATTTTGGCCTGCTACAGGCCTGGGTGCGCGAAGAGCCCGGCGTGCTGCGCGGGATCGAGGTATTTGATGTAGCCCCCGCTCAGCGCCAGACCGCCCTAGAGGAGCTAGACGAAATCCTGCGCGCCTGGGCCGACAAATATCACCAGGATGATGGCCTACCGATGGTGCTCCAGTTCGCCGCAGGCCGCCGGGAATACGACTAGCCAGCAGCCCAGAAGAGGCCGACGCTTCAACCCCTTGGCCACTCGTTTTGCTGCTGCTGCGCTGCTCTCAATCCTTAGCGTTAGGCTAAGCTGAGAGTGTCGTGAAGAAATGTAACGCTATGGGTCAGGACTCGTCCTTGGGTCAGCGGGTGGTAGTTGTGGGTGCTGGCATTGGCGGACTAACGGCAGCGGCGCTGTTAGCCCGCCGGGGCTACGCCGTACGAGTGTTTGACCAGGCCCAAGTAGCCGGGGGGTGCGCCTCAACCTTTAGGCGACGCGGCTTTACCTTTGACGTCGGGGCAACCCAGGTAGCAGGACTGGAGCCGGGGGGGATTCACCACCAGCTGTTTGCCGATCTCGATCTGCCTCTCCCCGAAGCCACCCCCTGCGACCCAGCCTGCGCGGTGTTTCTACCGGGGGAAACCAAGCCCATTCGCGTGTGGCGTGATCCAGAGGCTTGGCAAATCGAGCGACAGCGACAGTTTCCGGGCAGCGAGCCGTTTTGGCAGCTTATGCAGCGGTTGTTCCAGCCCAGCTGGAGATTTCAGGCCCGGCAGCCGGTGCTTCCCCCCCGCAGCCCGTGGGATCTAGTCCAGCTTGTTCAGGCCGTGCGGCCCGATACCCTACTGACGGTGCCCTACACCTTTACTACCGTTGGTCAGGTGCTAAAACAGCTGGGGCTAGAGGGCGATCGCCGCCTCAAGACCTTTCTCGATCTCCAGCTCAAGCTTTACTCTCAAGTCAGCGCTGATGAAACTGCCGTACTCTATGCGGCCACTGCCCTAAGCATGTCCCAAGCCCCCCAGGGACTGTGGCACCTGCACGGCAGCATGCAGGTGCTCAGCGACAGCCTAGAAAAAGCGCTAGTACGCGACGGCGGCCTATTGCAGCTAAACCACCGGGTGCAGCAGGTGCACACGGCTTCAGAAAAGAGTGCAGACCGGGTGACAGGAGTCAGCGTAGAAAATCAAAAAACCGGCCGCACCTGGGTCGAACCCGCTGACCATGTAGTAGCCAACGTCACCGTGCAGAATCTGGTGCAGCTGCTGGGCGATCGCGCCCCCCAGGGCTACCAGCGCCGGGTCAAAGCTCTACCCCCCGGCAGCGGCGCTTTTGTGCTCTATCTAGGGGTTAAGGCAGCCGCCATTCCCGCCGGCTGCCCGCCTCACTTGCAGTTTTTCTACGACTACGACGGTCCCATTGCCGAAAACAACACGCTGTTTGTGTCAGTTAGCCGCTCTGGCGATGGCCGCGCCCCTGAGGGCTGTGCCACCATCGTGGCGTCATCGTTTACTGAGATTGCTCCCTGGTGGGGCAACGACTACGACAGCAAAAAACAGGCGTATACCGACGGTGCCCTCAAGCGGCTGTCAGGCTTTTTTGACCTCCGGGACGAGCATATTGTTCATGTAGAAGCCGCTACCCCCCGCACCTTTGCCCGCTTCACCGCCCGCGATCGCGGCAGTGTGGGTGGACTGGGCATGCGGATAAGCACCTTTGGCCCCTTTGGCTTTGCCAGCCGCACGCCCGTGCCAGGGCTGTGGCTGGTAGGCGATTGCACCCATCCCGGCGAAGGCACCGCAGGCGTGAGCTACGCAGCCCAAACTGTGGTGAGGCAAATTGCGGCCCTCTAGAGAAAATTCCCCTGCGGTCTACACTGGAGCGCTAAATAGGACAAATTCTCAAAAAAAACTTCAAAAATGCAGTCTACATAACTGAGAAAACTACCCCTGACCTGGGTATTATTGACGAGACTATCGTCACAGTTTGGGAATACGTCTAAGTGAGATCCACTACCCGCTATCGCTCAAGGGTATTGGTAGGGGAATAACCGCTCAGTCGTTTGCCTCTCGCCGTACAGAGTCTGGTGCCATGGTTGGCTGCCGCTGGGCTGCCGCTACGTCTACCGCCCTTACAATCAGGTCAGCAACATGAGTCCATGGGATTCCTTAGATTCGTGGTCAAACTATTCCAGTCGGCCCCCAGCCAATCTGGAAGACTTGCTTTATCAGCATTGGCAGTACTGGCGCAAGCAAGAGGCTCCCCATGAGCTGATCGCTCGGTTTCGCCGTCTGTTTCTCGACGCGGCTAGCTATCCCGATAGCTCAGTGGGTAATGCTCTGCTGAGCCTTTCTGAGCAAGACACTGCCGATCGCGAGTTCAAGTACGTGCTCAACCGCTGCTGCTATACCCTGATTAACTTTTGGTATACCCAGCCTCGCGATCACTGGGCGATTCCAGAACTGGTGAGGCTGTTTGAAGATCTGCCCCCTGCCAGCAGCGTCAATCCCAAGGCCAAGAAGGTCTACAGCCTGGTCAAAGAGTTTTCGCAGACAGAGCAGTACGCCTCGCTAGCGCGGCTAGAGCAGATCATGTCTCCCGCTCGGGATGCCGATGTGCCCGTGGCCAGAGAGGTTGAAGAGCAGCCCCTAGCCCATCGAATCCGCCATTACCCATTCCTTTACGACAACAGCCTGCTGACCAAAGACAGCGGCCAAGAGCAAAAGCAAAACATCAATGACCTGCGTCGCCGGGCTGAGATCGATTTAGGCATTCGCCTGGCTCGCTACCATGCTCAGCATCAGGTGCCCAGCCGCACGTCGGTGGTCAATCCCACCCTGCTCGATGCCGACTGTCTAGATCAAGCCCTGCATTTTTACACCGGCAAGCTTGGCGGCCGCACCCACCGAGACCAAGCTCGCTGGTTTGCCACCTACAGCAAAACCGTGCGGTCGTTCCGCGACTTTAAAGATGAATTTGTCGACTACCTGATTGGCCCCATTGCGGCGGCAGAGCCAAAGTACAGCGGCAACCACTTCACGCGCAACCTGCGTCAGTATCTGCGTGAAACCCTAGCCGAGTTTGACGCTCAGCCGCTAAATAGCTTCATTCTGGTCGAAACCTGCCGCCGCCTGCTCAACTTTTTGGTGGTCGATAGCCCTCACCGCCCGGTGTTTCGCAACTTTCGTCACCTGGTCAATGACGTGGGCCACACCCTAACTATGGGCCTGCTGCTGCGGCTAGTGCTGTTTTGCTCGGCGGCTAAGCCCTGGCTAGAGCGCTGCTTCTCGGTGCTGTTTAATCTCCACGAGCGCCGCACCTGCAAGGAAGTGCCCTGGCTAGTCACTAGCCTAGAGCACGCCAACGTGGCGCTGATTACTAACTTTGGCGACGTGGGCTATCAGTTTTAGCGTGTTCCGGCTCAGCCCTGTTTCCGAACTAACTACCCTCTGTTTGTCAGATTAGGCTACCGCTGGGGATGCCATCGTCAGCGTGCCAGCTACAGCATCCATGGTCAGCGTGCCGCCGATGGGCAGGGTCCACAGCGGCTCTACATGGCCAATCCACGCGCCTGTGTAGGCAGGAATACCGAGGGGCTGAATGTGATCCCTGAGAATTTCTTCGAGGGTAAGGGAGCCGTAGGTTTCGCCAGGGCCGCAGGCGGTGCACTGGCCAAACGCGAACCCCGCTAGCCCGTTGAGCGCGCCCGCCAGCTTTAGCTGAGTCAGCATGCGATCTATTCTGTAGAGCGGCTCGCCCACGTCTTCTAAGAACAAAATCGCGCCCCTAGTGTCGGGCAGGTAGGGCGACCCCACGATGCTCGACACTACCGACAGGTTGCCGCCCACCAGCGGCCCGGTAGCCCGGCCCGGAGTGATAGTTAAAATTCGTCCCTGGTCGCGCATGAGGCGATCCTGGTCGGCCCCCAGCAGCGGGTTGCTGTAGGCGATCGCGGCACCCTCCACAAGAATCTGCCGCAGCGGCTCAACCTGATCGGCTCGCCAGGACGTAATGCCGTGAGGACCGTGAAACGTAATCAGCCCCGTTTGGGCATAGATCCCGAGCAGCAGAGCTGAGATATCGCTAAAGCCGATCAGGATCTTAGGATTAGCGCGAATCAAGTCGTAGTCGAGGTAAGGCAGAATGCGGGCGCTGCCCCAGTCACCACGCACGGGCAGCAGCGCTTTTACAGCAGAGTCGGCAAACATCGCGTTTACGTCGGCGGCGCGCTCGGGGTCGGTACCGGCCAGGTAACCGTAGCGCGCCAGGGCGTGGGGGGCGACTTTGGGTACAAACCCCAGGGCTTTGACAGCGTCAATGACTAGATCAAGGCGATCGCGCTGGTAGGTGGCCCCCGCCGGGCTGAGAATGCCGACGGTATCGCCTGCTTGCAAACGCCGCGGCAGCAGGGTCACATTCCCCTGGGCGCGGGCTCGCTGACCCAGAGTAACCCCCACCGCCGCCCCCAGCCCGCCCAATAGCTGCCGCCGCCGCATACGCGCTACCCTAAAATTTTGAACACCACTGCCGAGCATACACCGGAGCCACCCGTGACTGCACCATCCCCCTCGCCTCTTAGCCCCGACGCTTGGGAACAGCGCTACCAGACAGGCACCCCCCGATGGGATCTAGGTCAGCCATCCCCCGCCTTCCAAGTGTTGCTAGCCTCTGCCGAGGCCCCTCAACCAGGGGCCGCAATTGTCCTGGGAGCCGGGCGCGGCCATGACGCCCTCTTCTTCGCCCAGCAAGGCTTTGAGGTTACCGCCGTAGACTTTGCTCCCTCGGCTATTCAAGCCCTAGAAGCACAATCCCAGGCCCACGATGTGCCGCTGCACCCGCTGCAGCGAGATATTTTTGGTCTAGTGCCTGAGTTCACTAGCCGGTTCAGCTACGCTATCGAGCACACCTGCTTCTGCGCCATCGACCCCGCCCTGCGCCCGGCCTACGTAGAGCTAGTCGCTAATCTGCTAGCGCCGGGCGGAGAGCTGCTGGCAATATTCTTTACCCACCAGCGCCCTGGCGGCCCGCCCTTTGGCACCAGCACCGCCGAAGTTCGGCAGCTGTTCGAGCCCCAGTTTGAGGTGCTGAGCTTAGAATCAGTGACTAATTCGGTGCCCCAGCGGCGGGGAGAGGAGCATTTCGGGCGACTGCGGCGGCGGTAGAGGGGGGTGAGCGAGAGGAAAGTTTTGAGTTTTGAACTGCACCATCCCTACGCCCTCACCCACTCCCCACAGCTTCCTTATACTGAAAAAGACTGTATCACCGCACACGCACCATGAATTTAGAGCAGATCTCGGCTCAGCTTAAGAGTGAGGATTCCAAAGACCGCATGCTGGCCCTGGCCTCGCTGCGAAATGTGCCCGCAGCCCAGGCGGCACCGCTCATTCGAGAAGCGATCAACGACAAAAATCTACAGATTCGCTCGATGGCGGTATTTGCCTTAGGCCTCAAGCCCGACGAG
>JBARUP010000501.1:0-2228 GCA_049645805.1 Nodosilinea sp. | reverse complement strand
ACGGTCTGTCTGGCGACGGTGCCGTTGAAGCCAACTCCTACCTCGACTACGCCATCAACGCTCTAAGCTAAGTTGGCCATTTGCCCGGAGGGGCAGACAGTTGTTAGCGCATTGTTAGCGATTGTTTGTAACTCCGGGCATTGTTGTATCTATACACGCCCAAGGAGGCAGCCATGGCAGTCACTACTGCAGCGGGACGCCTTGGCGTTTCGCCCTACAACGAGTCGGTACAGGTAGAGTTGCGGCCTAACTGGGCTAAAGACGATGTGGAAGCGGTCATTCGTGCCGCCTACCGTCAGGTCTTTGGCAACCAGTACATTATGGCTAGCGAGCGGAATACCAGCGCCGAGTCTTTGCTTAGACAGGGAGACATTTCAGTTCGTGATTTTGTTCGGGCCTTGGCCCTGTCAGATCTGTATCGGGATAAATTTTTCCTAAGCGGACCTCAAAATCGCTTTATCGAGCTGAACTACAAGCACCTGCTGGGCCGGGCGCCCTACGGCCAGGACGAAATTGCTTTTCACACCGATCTTTACAACACCCACGGCTACGCAGCAGAGATCAACTCTTACCTTGATTCTCAGGAGTACCGCGTCAGTTTTGGGGACAACGTTGTGCCCAACTATCGCGGTCATCTGACCCAGCGAAGCCAAAAAACGGTCGGGTTCACTCGCTTCTTTCAGCTTTATCAGGGCTACAGCACTAGCGATCGCGCCCAGCGCGGCGGCGTGCGCTCTAAGCTAGTGTCTGAGATTGCTAGGAACTCATCATCACCCGTGGGTAGCGGGGCTACTGGAAACGCCATTGTGGGCGGGTCTGGCGGCGATCGTGAGAAGCTTTACCGGGTGCGGGTCAACCAGTCCGCTGGTCTGGGCAGACCCCAGGTAAGGCGCACCTGCACCGAGTTTTTGGTGCCCTATGAGCAGCTATCCCGTAAGCTGCAACAAATCAACCGCTCCGGCGGTCGGGTAACTAAAGTCGACCTGGCCTAAGGCGGCGGCTTTAATAACCCCCTCTGACGGAGCACTGGTCTTGCTTAAGTAAGGCCGCAGGTTTATCACCGAGATTGAATCGACTGGGGCCAAGGCCTGCAACCGACTCAACTTTTGGTGAGACTGACCTAGGTGCTGCGTCATTTTTTGTTTTGCTGTGTCGATTGAGCTCGCACTTACGGTGACGACGCTCGCTGTGTTGATAAGGAGGATATTTCTGTGCCTATTACAACGGCAGCATCCCGGTTGGGAACCGCTGCATACGATGAAAGCTCGCCCGTAGAGCTACGCGCTAGCTGGTCTCCCGAAGAGGCCGAACTAGTCATCAAGGCTGTGTACCGTCAGCTGTTGGGTAACGATTACCTAATGAAATCTGAGCGCCTAGTCGGTGCCGAGTCGCTGCTAAAGAATGGCTATATCAGCGTGCGTGACTTCGTCCGGGCCGTAGCCAAATCTGAACTCTACAAAGAGAAGTTCTTCTACGGCAACTTTCAGACCCGCGTGATTGAGCTTCATACCAAGCACCTGCTGGGTAGAGCCGTTTACGATGAGTCTGAAGTGGTCGAGCATCTCGATCGCTACGAGACCAAGGGCTACGATACCGATGTTGATTCTTTCGTCGATAGCGAAGAATACCAGACCAACTTTGGCGATAGCGTAGTGCCCTACTACCGCAGCTTCGTCTACCAGGCGGGGCAGCGCTCAGTAGGCTTCACCCGTATCTTCCAAATGTATCGGGGCTACGCAACTAGCGATAGTTCACAGGCGGGAGGTAAAAAGTCGCGTCTAGCCGAAGAACTAGGCCGCAACACCTCGTCATCAGTGATTGCGCCAACCGGCACGTCGGCGGGCTGGTCTTCTAGAGCCAACAAGTTGAGCACCCCTAACAAAGCTCTGGGTGGGTCTACTCCCTACGGCAGCAACGCCAGCAGGATCTACCGGATTGAGGTAAAAGGCGCGAATTTGCCTCGCTACCCCCAGGTACGGCGCATCAACACCTCCTATTTAGTGCCCTACGAAAAGCTATCGACCAAGCTACAGCAGATTAACGCCATGGGCGGTAAAGTAACTAGCGTTACTCCCGCCAGCATGTAGATTGTTGATGAGGCAGGAGCGTCCGGGGGATGCTCCTGCCTCACTGCCGTACTCAACCCTAATCCCCCTTTGTCACGACTTGCCACGACCAGGAGAGTTTCCTATGCTCGCTCAAAATGCCTTCGGTAGTCAGACCACATC
>JBARUP010000500.1:0-9636 GCA_049645805.1 Nodosilinea sp. | reverse complement strand
GAGCGTACGTTGTTGGTAGAGAAAAACCAAAATTCTAGCTAGTCGCGTTGCACCTAAATATATTTACTACAAAAATAAATTTGTACAAAGACTTTTATTTTAGATTTAAAGCTGCGACAACACACTGCGTTTGTATGAAATGCAAAAAAAGGCAGCTTGTGCTGCCTCGAGATTAATATTGAAGGTTAGATAAAAGAGCTGCGTTGAGCAATCTAGTCAATAACATCCTTGACGGTGTCTTTCACATCTTCCTTAGCGTGAGTGGCCTGAGCTTCAGCTTGCTTAGCTTCACCCTCAGCCTTGCCTTTGGTATCGCCGGTGATTTCAGCCGCAGCAGACTGCATCTTACCCTCAACGTTTTGAGCGGTTGCCTTGGCGCGATCTTCAATAGACATAAGATGAGTTCCTTAACGAAATGCTTTCCTACGTTAGCTCTATTGTTTGTGGCAACGCGTCTACTTTAGGTAAGAGAAAGGTCTATCCACTTAGGATGATGTTTATTGCTTTCATTTGTCGCTTTCAAAGGAGAGGAGCTGTTGTTTGCCTTTGAAGAGAAGAATGAGCTGCTACATCTCTCCATCCTGAAGCGGCCTGCTGGCGGCATCAGCAGACCCTCAGCACCAGCGGGCTCTTATCTATAGAATCATGAGAATCATGCTTTAGAGTCTATAGACCTGCGGTTCTGAAGAGAAGTGCTGACCAAGCTGGTCAACAGGTGAGGATATCCGTCTTGAGAGCAGCGTCAAACCCGGCTCAATCCCGCGTTACACTGTTCAAAACCCGTATTTTTGGGCGTCTTCGGTCTTATGAGTTTAGAGATTAAAGCCGTGCAGGCACCGTATGGCGATGCAACGTACCGCACGCCGCCCCCAGATCTGCCCTCGCTGCTGCTGAAAGAGCGCATTGTCTATCTAGGGCTGCCCCTGTTCTCGGGGGATGACATGAAGCAGCAGGTGGGCATCGACGTCACTGAGTTGATTATCGCTCAGCTGCTGTTTTTGCAGTTTGATGATCCCGACAAACCAATTTTCTTCTATATCAATTCTACCGGCACCTCGTGGTACGACGGCAACATGATCGGTTACGACACCGAAGCCTTTGCCATCTGCGACACCATGAACTACATTAAGCCCCCGGTGCACACCATCTGTATTGGGCAGGCTATGGGGTCAGCCGCGGTTATTCTGGCGGCAGGCACCAAGGGCTACCGGGCTAGCTTGCCCCACGCCCGCATCGTGCTCAACCAGCCCCGCAGCGGTGCCCAGGGTCAGGCCACCGACATTGAAATTCGGGCTAAAGAAGTGCTAGACAACAAGCGCTCGATGATGAGCATCTTGGCCAAGAGCACCGGCAAAAGCCTGGAGCAAGTAATGGGTGACTCTGACCGCATGTTCTACATGAAACCGGACGAGGCCAAAGAGTACGGCATGATCGATCGGGTGCTGTCTAGCCGCAAAGAGCTGCCCCAGATGCCTGCTGGAGTAGGGGCTTAGTTCAGGATTCGGCCGCGATCGCCCCCTGGCTATTTTTTAACGTATTCCACTTCTGTTGTTTTGTTTTAGGTTGCAAGAGCACTATGCCCATCGGCACTCCCAAAGTTCCCTATCGTTTGCCTGGTAGCCAGTACTCCCAGTGGGTTGACATCTATACTCGCCTTAACCAGGAGCGGATTATTTTTCTGGGGCAAGAAGTTACCGATAGCTTAGCCAACTCCATTGTGGCGGCTATGCTTTACCTCGACTCGGACGACAACACCAAGCCTATTTACCTCTACATCAATTCTCCCGGCGGGTCGGTAACGGCGGGGATGGCTATATACGACACCATGCAGTACATCAAGTCTGACGTGGTCACCATTTGCCTCGGTCTGGCGGCCTCTATGGGAGCATTTTTGCTGGCGGCGGGCAGCAACGGCAAGCGCGTTGCCCTACCCCACTCGCGCATTATGATTCACCAGCCCATGGGCGGTACCGGACGACAGCGTCTTCAGGCTAGTGACATTGCGATCGAGGCCAAAGAGATTCTGCGCGTGCGCCAAGAGCTCAACGAGATGATGGCTCGCCACACAGGCAAATCGATCGAGCAAATTCAGAAAGATACCGATCGCGACTACTTCATGTCGGCAGAAGAAGCCGTAGCTTACGGCCTCATCGACCGCGTGATTGAAGAGCGTGCTCAGGAGCTAACGGCTTCTGTGCCTGCGACCGTCTAGCCCGCTGCGCCATTTTCACCTAGAGTTGGCAGAATAAGGGCAGCATACGTACCTCTGCTATAGACCTTGCGAAACATGGCGCTGGCGCACTACTACCGCATACTGGGGCTACGAACCGGGGCTGGCTTTGGCGATGTTAAGCTGGCCTATCGCAATTTGGCGCGGCTATACCACCCCGATACCAACCCCGACGATCAGCTGGCTAAAGAGAAGTTTATTCAGGTAACTCAAGCCTATCAAGCTTTAGCTGCCGCACTTCCTGCTGAGCCTCCGATGGCTCAGCGTGCTTCCTCGGTACAGCCGCCGGTTACAGAGCCCCAAATACCGCTTCAGCCTCCTCCGGCACCTATTGAAGGTGCTAGGGCCCAAGAGATTGAGCTTACCGTCACGCCAACTCCGGGTGGTTCTGAGGCCGACCAACAGCTAAAGATAAGCAGCTTTAAGCAGCTGCGAGAGCTTTTGCTTGAGCAGCGCTTCCCTAGAGCTGTGGCTTTGGTGGAAGGGCTAGTTCAGCGTTTTCCTAACGATCCAGAGATTCGTCAGTGGCACGCGATTACCTACTACCGCTGGGGGCACGACTTGCTCAACCTGGGCAACTTCAAAAAGGCTGAAGCCTGCTTGAAGAAAGCCCGCCGGGTCGACCCGCAAAATCGTTCTTTACAGCAGGCTTTGCACCATGATTTTGCGCGTCTAGAGCAGCTGCGGCAAGCCTCGGTGGCTCAGGCTTAGTAAGTTTTTGGGTCAATATTAGGCGGCTCTCCTAGACTCCAAAATGATGGCTTCAAACCACCGCTCAAATCGCAGCGCCAGGGTGGCGAGGGAATAGTTAGCTTCGGCCTGGCGGCGGCAGGCCTGGCGATCGCACTGGTCAACGGCGGCGATCGCGTCCACTAGTCCCCCAATGTCATCCGGTGGCACCAGCCAGCCGGTCTGGCCCGATTGCACGATTTCAGCTGGACCGCCCCGAGCATAGGCAATCACGGGCACGCCGCAGGCTAATGCTTCAATTGCCACATTGCCAAAGGCTTCGACCCAGCGCGGGGTCATCATCAAGGCGCGGCACTGGCCCAGCACCTGCTGAAGCTCGGGGGTAGGTAGAAAGCCTAGGTAGCAGTCTGGGGCCTGAGGAAAGCGATCGCAAAGCTGTCGCCAATAGTCGGCGTCTTCCAGCTTGCCCAAAATCTTGAGCGGAGCTTGGGCAAGACTAGCGGCCTCCAGAGCATCCTCAAGCCCTTTCTCGGGGGAAATGCGCCCCAGCCAGGCTAGACTGCTGCCGGGAGTAGCGCAGAACTCGTACTGATCTAGGTCAATAGCGCTGCCGAGAATCTCAAAGGCATTGGCCATCCCAAAGGTTTCAGCCTGGGTGTGTGTATAAGCGCCCAGGCGCTTGGGAAACTGCTGCCCCACCTGGCGAATAGCCTGATCCATCGCATCGCTTAGAGAACCCATCGTAACGAAGTGAGCTACCGGAGTGCGAAAAAAGCTCGTTAGGTAGAAAGGCAGCCAGTCGTAGGCCAGATTAATAATCAGGTCAAAACAGTCTTGATGCTGCTGGGCATAGCGCCACATGTTTGCCAACGCGCTGTTGCCAGGGAGCACAACTAGAGCCTCGCGAGCTTGAGTATGGGCAGTGGGCTGGAGCTGTCCCGTGACTTCCACCACGGAGATATCTACGAGGCTAGATCCCTCTGGAGCGACTACCGTGACCTGGTGCCCGCGCGCGCTCAGCCCCTGAGACAGGTTAAGCAAAGTGAGCTCGACGCCGCCGCCTAGGCCAGAGCCCAGTGGCCCGACTGGGGTCGAGAGGAACAGAAAGCGACGTGGGGAGAGGGGCACGGGCGGGGAGATCGGAAAAGGTAAAAGGTAATAGGGCGGGCACTCGAAACTGCCTTAGGTAGGGGGCAGGTGCTGGCCCTCTGAAGCTGGTTCTTGATCAACGCTATTGTAGGATGTCTCCGGCAGTAGGGCGCTGGAGTAAGGCGCGGCTGGAATGCGGCTGAGCTGATTGAGAGCCCACTGAGCCGTTTCTTTAACCTCAGGGTCGGAGTCTTGGGTTGCGTGGGCCAGCATGGGGCTGAGCTTCACCACCATGTCGTAAACCCGGCTGAGGTCGCGAATGGCATTCTTGCGCACCTCAGGGCTGGGGTCCTGAAGCCCTAGGGCCAAAGCGCGGTGCATAGGCTTGAGACTGCGGCTGTTAATCTCAGCTAAGGCCGCGAAGATTAGGCTTTTCTCCTGGGAGTCGGCCTGCAGAAGCCCGTCAACTAGAGGCTGAATCGCGTCGGAATGCCCCCGCTGACCCAGCTCCCAGATGGCGTGGCGGCGCACTGCGCTATTGCTGTTGGCTAGGTCGTTTACCAACGAATCTACAATGTCTGCCGCACTCAGACGAGTCGTAGCCTCTAGGGGCAGCTCAGCCCGGCCAGGAGCGACCTGAGAAGAGACCAACTTTGCGCCTCCTGTATTGCCGGGAGGAGGAGATGAAATGTTTTGAAGCAGCCCGTCGGTACTAGGGCGAGTCTGGCGTCCCAGTAGCCACCCCCCCAGACTTGCAGCCACAACTAAGCTACCGACTAACCAGCGCAGGCTGAGATCGGGGCGGAATAAGGCGTGATTCGGTGGGGTTTCAGCGGCGGCCTCAGCCGACTGGGGGGCGTTGACTGGGGCGATTGGTGACGGTGCTGCGGTAGTCTCATTAGCGGCGGCTGGCTCGGAAGCGGCGGCTGGCTCGGAGGGCTGCCCTAGCGGATCGGCTGCTGCTATTAGCTGAGGGGTGCTCATGCGCTGCCAGGTCGTCTGGTCAAGGGTGCCAGTAGGGGGTAACCCTGCGCTGGTTTGAAAGGCTGCGATCGCTTCCTGAAGAACATCTCCGTAGCGTCCGTCAACCGGCCCCTGGTAAAGACCCAGCAGCCGCATCTGCCGCTGTAGCATGACCACCTCGTTGTTCTCCATGCCGGGCTGAAGCAGCACCGGGCTGGGGGCCTGCGCCACAGCATCTATCCCCAGCGCCAGCCGTAGAGCAGGACTGGTCTTCGACCAGACTGGCTCTGGGCTAGTCAGGGCCAGCGTAGCGGATATACCAGTCAGGATCAAAGCCGTTGCGGGACTGCCGCTGCGTCCGAGCCCGATAACTGGCGGTAGCATTCTAGTCATGACGGCCCACAGCTGGCGGCAACGGTTACCCAACGCAGATGACCCTACGGTAACTTACCCTACTGAGGAGAGACTGAATTTTGTCAGTGAGCCCGCCACCTACCTACTCGCTACTCACTGACTCGCTAATCTGACTCCACCGAGGACGTCGATGTCCCATAGGCCAGCATCCACTGCCGCACCTTTTGAGTCAAAGCATCGCGCTGGTTGATTAGATAAATACTGACTAGAGTAAAGCTCACCCCTACCCACTGTAGCGAAGTCAGGGTTTCAGCTAGAAACAGATTGCCAAACAGTAGCGCAAACACAGGGGTTAGAAAAGTTAGGGCGCTGAGGCTGGTTAGGTTTCCCTGGGCCGCTAGGAAAAAAAAGATACCATAGGCTAGGGCGCTGCCAAACAGCGTTGAGTAGGCGATCGCGCCCCAGTCAAATCCGGTTAGCTGTTGCCAGGGCTGCACTTCGGCTACAGCCGATAGACCCAACAGCGGCAGCCCGCCTAGCACCATGTGCCAGCCAGTCGCAACTACCGGGTCAACGTGACGGCACACATAGCGAATTAAAATGGTGCCTGTGGCCATCGACAGCGCCGCCATCAGCATAAGCCACTCGCCTCCCTGCAGGAGTGTGTCGAGGGCCGTGCCCCCAGTTAGCCAGTCAATATCACCGTGAAAGAGAGAAAAAATCCACTCGTCGGGCAGGCCCAGCAGGCTAATACCCGCGATTCCCCACAGCAGACCAATCCAGCCCAAGGCACCGATGTACTCACCAAACAAACCTCGCGCCATGATCGCCACCGCCAGAGGTTGTGAGTCGATCATCACCGAGCCTAGGCCTGCCCCAGTGCGCTGCAGGCCCGCCGCCAGAAAGCCCTGAAATAGGGTGCCATCCACCAGGGCAAAGAGCGCTATCCACAGCCAGCCCTGGCGGCTAATGCTCTGAGGACGCCGCATGAGCAGACTGACCAGCAGTACCACCAAGCCTGCGGGTACCAGGCGCACAGTCGCCATAAAGAACGGTGTCGTGTGGGGTAAAGCTCCTTTCATCGCCACCATGGCAGTACCCCACAGGAAGAAGGGAGCAATCAGCACCAGCGGACTGCGGGCGATGGGCTGGGGAGCGGCAGCTGAATTCATGGGAAAAGGCGCGATCGCGGGCGGCTAGAGGCTTTCTTTAAGGAATGTTAACGCAGTTCGGGACCAGGTGCTGTCGGCGCACCGATGGTGCTAATCCGGCCCAGTCTGGTTTTAGCTACAATAAAATGCTAGCCTCAGCACCCTCCAGGAACTGGCTGGCTACCTGCTTAGTTCGTTTAGGTTTGTTGTTACCCCTATGGTCTGGCCGTTTTCATCTCGTCGCAAGTCCATTGCTCGCATTGAGGTTACCGGTGTTATTGCCGCCGCTACCCGCAAGCGGGTGCTCGAAGCCTTAAAGGAAATTGAGGAGAAGCGCTTTCCGGCGCTGCTGCTGCGGATTGACAGCCCCGGTGGCACCGTCGGCGACTCCCAGGAAATATATACTGCCCTGCAGCGGCTCAAAGACAAGCTCAAAATTGTTGCTAGCTTCGGCAATATCTCGGCCTCGGGCGGGGTCTATATTGGCATGGGAGCTAGCCATATCGTGGCTAACCCCGGCACCATTACCGGCAGCATTGGTGTGATTTTGCGGGGCAACAACCTAGAGCGCCTGCTGGACCGAGTTGGAGTTTCTTTTAAGGTAATCAAGTCCGGCCCCTACAAAGATATTCTTGCCTTCGATCGCGAGCTGACCGACCCCGAGAAGTCGATTTTGCAGGATCTTATCGACATTAGCTACGGTCAGTTCGTCAGAACCGTAGCTGAGGCTCGCCGCCTCAGCGAAGATACCGTACGCAGCTTTGCCGACGGGCGCATCTTTACCGGTGAGCAGGCGCTTCAGCTTGGCGTTGTCGACCGCCTGGGCAGCGAAGAAGAAGCCCGCCGCTGGGCCGCTGAACTAGCCGGGCTCGACCCCGACAAAGCCGAGTGCATTACCTTTGACGAGAAAAAGCCGCTGCTGAAGCGCCTGATACCCGGCAGCAGCCGAGTGACGCTAGCGGGGCCAACCCTCGGGCTAGCCTACCCCGGGCTGGCAGTGCCTGCTCTCAACGCTACCCTTGAGTGGCTAGAGTTTGAGCGCTCCACCAGCGGTCTTCCCCTATGGCTGTATCGACCTTAGAGTTGGGCCTCAGTTGGGCCTGGTAGGATGAAGCGGTAAAATGCAGTCAATCTGCCCCAGTGCCCACAGCGGCAGGCTGGGGTTTTGAAGATTGTCCTTTGGAGGTTGCAGCGTGGACTGGCGAGTGTGGGCAATTCGAGGCGCGGTAACGGTACCTGAAAATACTCAGGGGGCTATACGGGATGCGGTAACCGAACTGATAGATGCTGTGGAAGCGCGTAACTGCCTCGACCCTGGCTATATTATCAGCGCTACCTTCTCGGTCACCCGAGACCTAGACGCGGTGTTTCCTGCCGCGATCGCCCGTCAGCGGCCCGAGTGGGATAGCATCGCCCTGCTCGACGTACAGCACATGCACGTTGAGGGCAGCCTGCCCAACTGCATTCGCATGCTTATGCACGTGCAGCTGCCTATACGCCATAGCAAGGTACAGCATGTCTACCTACGCGGTGCCCGCGATCTGCGACCTGATCTGGTTGTAACGGGGTAGAGCTAGTTCTTTACTCCTCCGGGTACACCCAGAGGAGTAAAGACGACCGACGCTTAGAGAAACAGCTTTACCTCCTTGATTGAGCGAAGCAGTTAACGGTCAATGGTGACCGGCTGCTAGTGCCCCTTGAGCCGAATACCCAAAAACAGGTCATACAAAAAGCCAAAGAAGTCCTTCATCTTCAGTAGTCCCAAAGACTGGGGCGACCCCTTTTGATCGAGCAGAGGCTGCATCACCTCGTAGGTAGGCTTGTACTTATACCAAGGTACCGAGGGCCACAGGTGGTGCACCAGGTGATAGTTCTGGCCCATAATCAGCAGGTTAAGAATGGGGCTGGGATACACTCGGGCATTCTTCCAGCGATCGCGGTCCTGAAAAGGCCTGTGGGGCAAATAATCAAAGAACAAGCCCAGAGCAATGCCCACCACTAGGGCAGGCGAAAACCAGTAGTTGAAGATATAGCCTAAGAAATCGAACTGGCAAGCTGTAAGTACCAGCAGCCCTAGTGCTAAACGGCCTAAAAACCACTCCAGTAGCTCCCAGTTACGCCACAGACGGCGCTTGAAGAAGTAAATCTCGTGGTAAAAAAAGCGGGCCGCAATTAGCCATAGGGGACCACCCGTCGAGACAAAGTGATCAGGATCGTTAGCAGGGTCGTTGACGTGGGCATGGTGCTGCAAGTGCACCCGCGTAAACACCGGAAATGAAAACCCCAAAATCAGGGCGCTGCCGTGGCCCAGAAAGGCATTGACCACTCGATTGCGGTGGGCAGAGTTATGGCTAGCATCATGAATGACCGTCCCCGCCAGGTGCAGGGACAAAACATTCATTGCAAACACGCACCAGCTGACCCAGTGCCAGCAAAAATAGCCTATTGTAGACAAACTCATGAGCCCAACGGAGGCCATGAACATGAGCGTGTTAAGGCTCAGCCCGCCCTCAGTTTTAAGTAGCTCAGGGGGTACTGTCTTTCGAATCGTCAGGGGCTCAGCTGCCGCCGACATGTTGTATCGCTCCTAACACCATTAGCCTTCGGTAGTATACGTTACGATGCATCAACAATAAAGTTTTGTGACGTTCTCTTAGGGGCGAGGAGCCGGTAGTTGACCCAGAGGCCGAGCCATCGGTTAAACCCACCTGCTCTAGTCTAGGGTTCATCACTCGAAAACGCTCGGGGTTCTCGCGGTTTTTGGAGTCAAGTGCAAGGCCCACCGGTACTCGTGCTAGTATCCTGTGCTTTAGGGCTACTTATCTAGGGGCCTAATCAAGGGTTTTATACTGTAGCGTTTTATTCTCAGTAGAGATTGTCTATGCCCCTGCGAAACTCTGTTCGCCGCGCCAAAATTGTTGCCACCATTGGCCCCGCTACCCAGGATGCCGATGTCCTGCGGGCGCTAATCGAAGCCGGGGCTACCACGCTGCGGCTCAATTTCTCTCACGGCAGCCACGATGACCACCAGCGCAGCATCCGCCTGATTCGCCAGGTCTCCTTTGAGCTTAACCAGCCCGTGGGTATCCTTCAAGACCTGCAGGGTCCTAAGATTCGGCTTGGTAAGTTTGAGCACGGTTCTATCGTGCTGGCTAAGGA
>JBARUP010000499.1:0-2299 GCA_049645805.1 Nodosilinea sp. | reverse complement strand
CCCTCGTTGAGGTGACGCTGGAGACGGTCGGTTTTGATCTTGAGAATGCGGGCGCGGGTGTGCTCAGCCTCGGTGACAATGCCCACCTGGGCCCCGGTTAGCGAAATTGCCTCCTGCCCCAGGGCCTGTAGCGCCATCGTCAGCAGCGCAATGGAAACCTGTTCCCCAGTGGAGAGCAGCATGTCCATCTCGCGGCGGCTGGGCTGGGCGGTAATCTCGGTCGCTAGCCTGACCAGCCCATCGGTGGTTTTACCCATGGCCGACACCACCACCACCACCGAATTTCCGGCCTCTGCTGTGGCTTTGACTCGCTGAGCTACCGCCTGAATGCGCTCCACGGTGCCAACGGACGTGCCCCCGTATTTTTGTACGATCAGCGCCATAGTATCGTCTGCCTCCCTGCAAGGGTCATTCTCCCCCAACACCGTGGCCTTGCCCTCTCTTAGGCGTCAGGTGTGCCCTTGGTGCGGGGTCGCTCAAGGCCTAGGGTATACCATTTCAAAGTTCTAGCCTTACATCACCTCGACAGAGCCTTGGCCCAGCACGATTCAAAGCCGCAGGCCAGCGAGGGAAGCCAAAACCAGATCTTCTACTGTACCAGCCCAGCGCCTGCCAGCACCACCTCTGCGGCATCGAGTGTCTAATCTTAGCCAACTCTTAACTAGGCCAAGGGGATATAGTACGGCGCACAGTTTTTAGGGGTATTGTGTTTTATAACGAAAAGTAACAACCCGCTTTCCCAGTATCGCCATGCAGACTGCCCAACGTCCTCTCGACTCCACCGCAATGGCCTCAGACACGGTACTTGCAGATCCAGCCCTCGACGTGCCGCCGGTTACCTCTGGCAAACCCCAGGTGGTGATTATCGGGGGTGGTTTTGGCGGTCTCTATGCAGCCCAGCAGCTTGGGCGGGCCGATGTTGAGGTGACGCTGATCGACAAGCGCAATTTTCACCTCTTTCAGCCCCTGCTGTATCAGGTGGCTATGGGGGGGCTGTCGCCCGGCGATATTGCCTCACCCCTGCGCGGCGTGCTGAGTGCCCAAAAGAACACTCGGGTGCTGATGGGTGAAGCTGTCGATATTGATCCCGAGCAGCAGCGAGTCAGCCTCAAAGACGGTCGCACTATACCCTACGACAGTTTGATTGTGGCCACCGGCATGAGCCACTTCTACTTTGGCCGTGATGACTGGGCTGATGTGGCTCCCGGCCTCAAGACTGTAGAAGACGCCCTAGAGATGCGGCGGCGAATTTTTGCGGCCTTCGAGCGGGCGGAGAACACCGCTGACCCGGAACTCAAGCAGAGCCTGCTGACCTTTGTGATTGTGGGCGGTGGTCCTACCGGTGTCGAGCTAGCCGGGTCGCTGGCGGAGCTGGCCTACCACACCCTGCGCAACGACTTTCGCCACATCGATACTACTACCAGCCGTATTTTGCTGGTCGAAGGCCTGGATCGGGTGCTGCCGCCCTTTCCCTCGGAGCTGTCGGCTCGAGCCCAGCGCGATCTCGAGAAGATGGGAGTTGAGGTCATTACCAAGTCGCTGGTGACCGATATTGAAGGCGACAAAATCTCCCTTAAGCAGGGCGATCAGGTCACTACGCTGCGCGCGAGTACAGTATTGTGGGCCGCAGGCGTGCGCGACCCAGGCATGGGCGGACTGCTGGCCGAGCGCACCGGGGCCGAGCGCGATCGCTCTGGCCGCGTGATGGTAAGCAACGACCTCAGTTTGCCTACCTATTCAAATATCTTTGTGGTGGGCGACCTGGCTCACTTTGCCCACCAGAGCGATGGCACCGCCTCCCCGGAGGGGAATCGCCCCCTGCCCGGCGTAGCCCCGGTGGCCATGCAGGAGGGCAAGTATGTGGCCAAACTGATTCAAAAGCAGCTCAGCGACAAAACCCTGCCTGCCTTTGAGTACAAAGACAGCGGCAGCCTGGCGGTAATTGGCCGTCACGCCGCTGTGGTCAATCTACCCTGGGCAAAGCTTACTGGCTTCCCCGCCTGGTTCGTGTGGCTGTTCGTTCACATTTTTTACCTCATTGAGTTCGACAACAAGCTAATGGTGATGACCCAGTGGGGAGCCAACTACCTCACCCGCAAGCAGGGATCGCGCCTGATTACCGAGAAGGTGATCGAGAGGGTTGAACCCGACCCGGCAGCGACAGCTTAGCTACGGCCCTGGCTGCTCGCGGGCCAGATCAGGTGATTGACGGCTAGGGCAGGGCGTTGGGTATGACCTAGCGCCCTGCCGCACATTACCGCTAGTGTTGAGAAATACCCTAGATCACTGTGCCATGCCC
>JBARUP010000498.1:0-4285 GCA_049645805.1 Nodosilinea sp. | reverse complement strand
CCCTAGAGACAGCCGAGGACCTATTCTCGCTGCTGCGGCGGCGGGATCAGCTGGTGCATCACCCCTACCATTCTTTCTCGGCAACCGTACAGCGCTTTATCACCCAGGCGGCTCATGATCCTCAGGTGCTGGCGATAAAAATGGCGCTCTACCGCACCTCGGGCGACTCGCCAATTGTCAGCTCTTTAATCTCTGCTGCCGAGAACGGGAAGCAGGTAACCGTTCTTGTTGAAATCAAAGCTCGCTTTGACGAAGAAAACAATATTAACTGGGCCCGCAAACTAGAGCAGTCGGGAGTACATGTAGTTTATGGGCTGGTAGGGCTCAAAACCCACTGCAAAGTGACCTTAGTGGTGCGTCGCGAAGGACCGCGGATTCGGCGCTACTGCCACGTTGGCACTGGCAACTACAACCCTAAAACTGCTCGATTCTATACCGATCTCGGTCTGCTCAGCGCCCGAGACGATATCGGTGCAGATATCTCTGATCTGTTCAATTACCTAACCGGCTACTCGCGCCAGCAGGTCTATCGCCAGTTGCTAGTAGCCCCCCTTACCCTAAGGCAGCGGCTCGGAGCTCTCATTGAGCAAGAAACTGCCCTGCAAACCAAGGGAAAGGGTGGGCGCATCATCGCTAAGATGAACTCGCTAGTCGACCCCGCTTTAATTGCCCTGCTTTACAGAGCCTCCCAAGCGGGAGTGGCGATCGACTTGGTGGTGCGGGGCATCTGCTGCCTTCGACCCGGCATCCCAGGGGTCAGCGATAGTATTCGAGTTATTAGTATTGTTGGGCAGTTCTTAGAACACTCTCGTATCGTCTACTTTCAAAACGGTGGTGAGGAGATTTTTCTGCTGGGCAGCGCTGACTGGATGCCGCGCAACCTCGATCGCAGGGTAGAGGTCATGGTGCCCATTACAGACCCTGTTCTGCAAGCAGAACTTAAGGCCATTCTGACTCTCTGCCTAAAGGACAACCGCCAGGCTTGGGATCTGGCCTCTGATGGTAGCTATCATCAGCGCCGCCCAAAGAATAAAGACGTGATGTGTAGCACCCAAGCCCAGCTTATGGCCCAGGCTTGTAGCCCCTTAGCTGGACGGGCGGCTCCAGCAAATCACCAAAAAACCAAGTCCCGTAAGCAGCGTTAACCCCAGCAGCCCGGCTAGGGGGTTGCCGTCTAGGCCGGTAACCCAGTCAGGCACAGTCCCCGTAGGCTCCAGCAAGTTGCCCACCGCAAGCACATAATAGCCCCATACCAGCCCAGCGTGTAGTCCCACGGAGTGGCCCAAGCCGGTCTTGCCGGGGCTGACTTCGATCCGTCGCGCCCAGCCCATAACCAAACCAAACAGCAGCAGCCCGACAAACTGAGGGAGCAGAGCCAAGATAGCGTCTAGAGGCTTGATAAAGTGAGCGATCGCGAAAATTAGGCTAGTTGCCCCCAGCGCCACAGCCGGTGTCCAGCCCTGCTCTAGCTCCCGCAGTAGCCAGCCACGAAACAGTACTTCCTCTGACCAGCCTACGGCAGCAGCAGTCAGGGCTCCTACTAAACCAACTTGAACTAGGTTCAAGCCCCTTACCCCAGCGGGGTCAAGATCAGCCCAGTCAAACAGCACTTGCACTACCGCCAGCACCAGAATACTCAGCGCTCCTAATAGAGCACCCACCCCCATTCCTCGAGCTAGTTCTCGACGACCCGCAAAGCCAATTTTTGTCCAGGGCTGGGTTTCGCCTCGCACCCGACGCTCCCAGCGAGGCAGCACCAGCAAAAATACGACATACAGCAAAGCAGTCGGGACTAAATCTCCCCCGGGCAGGATACCCTGCCCGGACAGCCAGTACAGGGGTAGAGCTAGAGGCAGCCAGAAGGCTGCCACAATAAGCAAAAAAATCAGTACGCGACCCAGAGGCGGAAAAACGGTGAGCTTAGACCAAGTCAGCCTATTCATCTGGCTCGATGGTGCTGCTCAGACCTAAATTACAAAGGCCTTCGCTATAGAACTCGGCGTGCTCCATAGCGCAGGTAATCACTAGAGCGACCCCGGCAGTATGAGCCTGCATCATAATGTCAACAGCCTGGGGCATCGTCAAACTAGACACCACCTTAATTAGCGATTCCACTACGTGCTCCATCGAGTTGAAGTCATCATTGTGGAGCAGCACTCGATAGCGGGGCGCAGGCTTTTTGATAGTGGACGTTGTTGTCCGCTCAATAGTTTCAACCGACACAGCAATACCTCTTTGCCTATTCAAGGAGCTTAATACAGGGGCAAGTTGAGAGACAGCTGAGGGCAAAACCCAGCAGGCCGCGAAGCGGGTGCTGATAACCGGCTCTTCTTAGCTCTTCAGCTCGACAGAACGACCGCGCCTGCCCGGGACAGTGCCTCTTACGGTCTGACTGTTCGGGCAGCTTCAGCAGACTCGCCAGCGGCGCTCTCCTTGCCAGTCTCACTATCATCATAAAACTTCATGATGGCTTTGACATGGTCCCAAGGCGAACTCGGTCAAATCTAAACCACGCGAGGGGAGTAGCTTAACACTTGCTGCCTATCACATCTGACCTAGCTTCAATCCAGGCCACTAATAGCCCGTAGATTCTGTCCACAGTCCTTCACGCAGCTTGATAGCTACCATAGGGCGATGTGCAGTTCATAGCAACATGGCGCTGAGCGCGCATCCTGAACGCCCGCTCAGCCGTCACTACACAATCAACTACACAGCCAATCGTCGCACGACTGAATCTATGACATCTCTGGTGACAGGCCAAATCGTTTTTCTAGAATGTCGTCAAACTCGCCTCTACGCCGAGGTCATTCAGGTACTACAGCCTCGGCTTACGGGCTGGATACGCCCTTTAGCTCTGGTTAACAAAGGAGATACCGTTCTGCTGGGCGCGGCTTTCGACATCGCCGTTCCTGACTTCAACAAACCTGCCGTACCGGATATGCTCTGGCCCTTGAACCAGCTACAGCCCGCCTTGGATACAGAGATTATTCCTCTTCTGACGGCGCTCTCGGCCAAATCCGTAGCCTCTGACCCTGCTGACGCTAACCAGGCTAAGGTCGTTAACGAATTTGTGCGATCGCTGTGGGCCGATGGCCAAAACACGGCTGACTCTTCGGATTAGGCCCTAACCAGGGGTTAGACTACATCCCCTCACCCTAAGCGACAGGAATCAGGGCAGATTTCATAAAGTTCTGGCAAAGATACCT
Organism: Nodosilinea sp.; assembly: GCA_049645805.1. GTDB lineage: Bacteria > Cyanobacteriota > Cyanobacteriia > Phormidesmidales > Phormidesmidaceae > Nodosilinea. Next base: position 1,079 of record JBARUP010000498.1, on the reverse strand, counting down.
CAGCCATCCCCAAGGGCCAGCCCGGCTGCCCAGTATTGTCTAGTCAGCCGAGTTGGCATCGGTATAAATTCTGGTGCTGGCAACGCTGCGGGGTTCCTCTGGCTAGACCGGGACTGAGTGCTGCAGCGACTCACCGCAAATACCTAGGCCTGGAACTAGGCGAATGCGGCCTTCGTCCATCTCATACATCAGGAGTTCAAGAGCTTCAGAGTCGCCGATAGGCAAATACCCAAGACGCGACAGCTCGGAGTTAATACCCTGTTCAATCTCAGGAGTTAGCAGCCCGCTGTGCAGGGCCTGTTCTACCAGACGACGAATGGAAAACTTAGGTATCATAAACCACTCCTTTAGCTTGGACTTGATTATGCCTATTGTCTATCCAAAAGCGGAGGTAGCCTGTGACTAGGTCCTGTAAAGTTTGTGAAGCCTATCACAGGGATTCGTGATCAAAATCACAAAATAATTTAACACTTGGATATATGTTCAGTAAATTCACGGGGGCTACTTGGTTAACAAGGTTTGAATCTATATCAAGTTACAGCTAACAAAGTAGTCTAGAGCGGCTAAGTCTAGGTGATTACGACTACCTTCGTTATGTAGATTGACGGCTTTGATAGTTAGTTCTTAACGTTATCCATAATTTGGAGAAAACACAGTATGCAGATCATCACTAAAGAAATGGCTATTTTCCAGGCTCAGGGCTCCCTTAATGCCTCCAATGCTGATGATTTCCACACGTCTCTGATGGAGAAGATTCAGTCTGACTTGGCCGACGGGCTTTTTGTTGATATGAGCCAGGTGGAGTCCCTCGACAGTGCCGGACTAATCTCTCTGGTTTCGGCTCTTAAGCATGCCCGCCAGCTGCAAAAGCGCCTGTGCCTGTGCTCGGTGCCTCCCGCCATCCGGATTGTCTTTGAGCTCACCCAGCTCGATCGCGCCTTCGAGATGATGGATGAGCTCCCTCAGGCTCTGCCCATGGCGGCCTAGGTAGCGACGTTCACGAGGCTGCTCCTCAGGTCGCCATTAGGCCGCTGCCGCTATAGTGTGGATGACATGCTTGCGAACGTTGGGGCTAATTG
>JBARUP010000497.1:0-3347 GCA_049645805.1 Nodosilinea sp. | reverse complement strand
GAAATCATCGGCTAGTCACCTCTAGTCCATTGATTTAGAAAAGCGCCCTCCTTCGGGAGGGCGCTTTTTTGTGACTTGCTACAGAAAGGGCGCTGCTGGACAGCGGAGAGAGAGTGATTCGGACCCTCGTGGGGTTTGCTCCAGAGACCTGGTTTCTGTGCCAGCGGCGACGGGCTCTAGTAACCCACAAACACAACTCGGTCTCTTTCTGCCAGATTACGGGATATGGGTGAGCGGCTTAAGCGATCGTTGCCCTCTCCCTGTCTCTAGATAGCTGCGGCAATACTTCGCTCAACAAGACTTATCCAGGTGGGTGCGAAGTTGTTGCGTGGGTATGCGAGAACCCATGGCGACTTCCCCGTATATTCCCCTAAATTAATCTGCCATAACCAAGGCTAAGCCGCTGTCCTATAGCTCAACCTCCGTCTTTTCTCGGTTTAGCCAGCTCCAGGTAAATGCGACTATAGCGGAATCGTTCTCAGGCTGTAGGACTTTTCCCCCTCCGGAGTCGGCTAGTGTTTAATGCTTTGACTTGACATTAGGTTAGCCAACTTGATAACTGCCACAGGTTGTCCGGGGAAACAACAGCTGAGATGGAAGTCTAGTAATAGGTTCCTGAGAGAGCGGAGCGCTAGCTCCCCCGCCGCCAGATGAATTTCACGGTTTACGAGCAAACTATAGGGATACAGCTATGCACATCTACCCATCACAATGCCCTCCAGTTTACGCGCTGCCGGATCGCCCAAAGAAGCTACATCTGACCTCTGCCCCAGTAGCCTTCCTCAACACCGATGAAACCCTTGATCAGCAAGCAGCGGCGGCGGTCAAGCAGCAGCAGTACCCCCATGCGCTAGGGCTGCTAAATCAGCTCATCGAACGCTATCCTCAGCAGGCTGTGTATTACAGCAATCGTGGCCTAGTACACCTAAGGCTGGGGCAACCCTGTCTAGCTCTAATCGACTGCGATCGCTCCGTTGCCCTAGATCCAGGCCTAGATCAGGTCTACAACAACCGGGCTATGTGTCACGCTGCCCTAGGCAATTTATCCGCAGCCTTAGACGACTACGATCAGGCTATTGATCTCAACCCGTTCAACAATCGCGCCCGCATCAATCTAGGAACTGCTCTCAGACGTATGGGCGACTTCGACCTCGCCCTCATCCACTTTGACGAAGCGCTGATGTTTCATCAGCTGCCCGAGTTCGTTTACGCCGAGCGAGGCCGCACCTATCATCGGCGCGGCGACTGGAACTGTGCGATCGCTGACTACCGTCGCGCCCTAGCGGCTGCTCAGATGTCTGCCGATCTTCAGCCGTTGGTAGAACGGGTCAGGCGCTGGGCCGCCGAGCTGCTGCCCCAGGACCAGGTTGAGATGCTGTAGCAGTTTTCTACGGCAGTAACCTAGCCTCAGCTAGTCGATGGAAATACTCTGAGGGCCGCCGTTGCGGGAGCTAGCCCAGGTCGAGGCACTGCCGGTGGCAGCAGGGGCAGCACCCTGGTTTTGCAGCCAGCTTTTAACTGGGTCATCAGATAGGCCAAGCCGCAGCAGCCCGGAGGTAAGGCCACCCAAAAAGGCTACGGGGTGAGAGGTCATTTCTTGAACAAAGGGGGTTAGTTCGTCTAGAAACATAGGAGTTAGTAAGTTTTGGCGACCGCTTGATCCTAACCTGAAAATTTGAGTTTTAGGGCCTTGTGCAGGGTCAGCATGGGTTGCCGTGGCTGGTCTACAAACGGAGACTGCTACTACCGACCAATGGCTTTGACCATAAAAACGCCGCCAAAGTAGAGAAACAGAACGGCTCCCGCCAGCAAACTTTGGGTCACCGGGTCGGTAGAGGGGGTCAGCACCGCTCCTAGTACCGCCGCTCCTATCAGCACGTAGCGCCAGCCCTTCAGCATCTGCTCAGAGTTGACGATACCCAGCAACCCCAGCAGCATCTGCAAAATCGGAATTTGAAAGGCTAGCCCGGTGCTAAACAGCAGCAGCAGCACAAACTCAAAGTAGCGGTCGATTGACCACAGCTGCTCGACTACATCAGCACCATAGCTAATAAAGAAATTGAGCGCTGCCGGGATCAGGGCTACGTAAGCAAACAGCAGCCCCGCAAAGAACAGCACGCTCGAACCCAGCACCAGCGGGCTAACCAGCCGCCGCTCGCGGCGGGTTAGCCCCGGCAGCACAAACATAACTATCTGATACAAGATGAACGGACTAGCCGCCACTAGACCGCCGTAGCCTGCCACCTTAAAGGAGACAAAAAAGTATTCTCCAGGCGAAAGCTGCAGAAATTTGACCCCCTGGGCCGGTACTTCTAGCAGGCTGACAATCGGCCTCACCTGCCAGAAGCACGCCACGATGGCTATTACCACCGCAATCAGGCTGTAGAAGATGCGCCGCCGCAGCTCTTCAAGGTGGTCAAACAGCGACATCTCGACATCGTAGGGTACCTCGTCGAGGTCAGCCGGGTTCGCAGCGGCATCTGCCGTCTGAGTGGCGGCGGTCTCAAGCTCGGTGGGCGGTGTCATAGGCTGGGCGAATGAACAGTAGGAGGATCGCTTCTATTGTAGGCCCATAATTTAGGGGTATTGGTGCCTAGGCCACGGCTAAGGTGATTCAACGTTGTCCATTCCAGAATCAGGGGTTAGGGTAAGCGTTCTAACTACCCCACCTTCACCCATCGCTACAGCCCGATCGCCATTTACCTCTAGCTGGACTCCACCTGCGTTACCGGTCCTCAGAACTACGCTATCTTGAGCAGTCCAGGTCTTCTTAAAGCCGCTTTCGGCAGTGCCTTCGTAGACATTTTCACCGTCGGCTACCACACTCAGCCAGGCGCGATCGCTCAGGCTAGCGATAACCACCACCGGAGCTTCCTGAGATGCACTTGTCTCTTCCACCGCTGCTGACTCATCATCGGCAGTTTCAGGCTGAGAGACGGGTGTATCACTCGTGGTTTCGCTGGTAGTTTTGGGCGCTAGTTCGCGAGTGTCGGTTTCAGAGGTAACGGTGCTCCGGCTAAACAGACTCCAAGCACCTAGACCTAGCACAACCGCCAGGGCACACAAGCTCAGCAGCAGCGGCAGCGGCGATCGCTGCTCGCGTACCGGAGTTGGGAAAGACTGCTTCACAACCCCGGCGCTAGGGCGAGTATCGGGTTGATCGGTGGAGTTGCCTATGGTGGTGCTGCCCACAGCGCCACCGCCTGTAGCACCGCCTGTAGCACCGTCCGTAGCACCATTAGAGCTAGCCTGTTTGACTAGCTCTGGAGTCGGCAGTATGTTCACCGGCGTCACCTGAAACTCTTTAGAAATGGTTTGACCATCTAGCCCTAAAGCTTCGGCGTAGC
>JBARUP010000496.1:0-15726 GCA_049645805.1 Nodosilinea sp. | reverse complement strand
ATGAGCAAGACCTTCAACCTCGCTATTCCCTTCGACTTTCTCCTGCAAGCGATCGCCAAGCTCAGCCCCGCCGACAAGCAACGTCTCTGGGAGTTTCTCGATACCGACCTCCATGACTCCGCAGATGAAACCCTCGACCCCGAAGAAAAAACTGAAGTAGCCACAGCTTATACCGAGTATAAGACTGGAGAATTTGTCACCCTCAGAAGCGCTGAGGAAAGCTTTCGCCAGGGCTGGCACGAAGCCATGACCGGCCAAACCATTCCCCTCTCCGAGCTATGGAATGGCATTGATGCCGAGTGAGCCGCCGCCCGTTGAGATTGAAGTCTCATCCGACTTCAAGCGTAATCTCCGAACGCTGGCCAAGCGCTATCGCCACATTCGCTCAGACCTAGAGCCTTTGCTGGTCCAGCTACAGACTGGAGATTGCCCTGGCGACCAAATTTCAGGCATTGTCTATGCAGTCTTTAAGGTACGGCTCAGAAACAGCGATGTCCAACGGGGTAGAAGCAGCGGCTACCGAGTTATCTACTATCTAAAGACCAAAGCCAAGATCATTCTGGTCACTATTTACTATAAATCTGATCAAGGCGACATTCCAGATAGAACAATCTGCCAAATTATCGAAAATCATCTGGCTGAGTGAGTAGAATGTGCACTGCTTATCATTAAATTTAAGCTATCCCAGTTAGCCCAATCTTTTCTGAAGTTAGGCAAGTTTAGAGGGTTGTATTGGGGCGATCGCCCATCCCCCCACAGTAGTCATTGCCCACCCCACCGTAGCTGCGATCGCTAGATAAAGCAAAATTTCTGACCCGGATATTACCTCAGCATCGCCCCTCATCGCGATCATTCACCTATGCTAGAGTCTAATCACAGAGCGGGTTACAGGTGAACACCGCCCATTCAGAGCAAAGTATACTGATATGCTCACCCCAGCCATAATTCAGCAGATCAGCGATTCTCATTCTGAGACACTCTGTGAACGCATCGCCGATCGCTTCCAACCAGAGAAAATCATTTTCTTTGGCAGCTACGCCCGTGGCGAAGCTCATCCCCATAGCGACCTAGACCTCATTTCTAGAACTCGTTAAGCGAACACAACGGTACGGTTGCCATAGACCAGGATACGATTTTGCAGGTGCAGCCTGACGGATCGCGCCAGCACCATGCGCTCTACATCTTTGCCTTTGCGAATCAGCTCTTTGACATCATCGCGATGGCTGATGCGCACGACATCCTGCTCAATGATCGGGCCTTCATCGAGGTCGGAGGTGACGTAGTGGGCGGTGGCACCAATGATTTTGACCCCCCGCTGAAAGGCGCGCTGGTAGGGGTTGGCTCCCATAAAAGCCGGTAAGAATGAGTGGTGAATGTTGATGACGCGATCGTAGCGATCCAGAAAATTTGGGCTAAGCACCTGCATGTATTTAGCCAGCACGACCAGGTCGATGGCGTATTCTTTGAGCAGGTCTAGCTGCCGCTGCTCTTGCTTGGCCTTGGTGTCTTTGGTGATAGGCAGATGCTCAAAGGCGATGCCAAACTGATCGGCTACAGGCTGAAGGTGAGGATGGTTGCTGACAATCAGCGCGATCTCAGCCTTGAATTCTCCCGCTTTGTGTCGCCACAGCAGATCGAGCAGGCAGTGATCCTGATGGCTAACCCAGATCGACAGGCGCGGCACGTCGTCAGAAAAGTGAAGCTGCCAGGTGGCCCCGAGGGGTTGGGCGATCGCAGCAAAGGCCTGCCCAATGATATCCCTGGGCAGATTAAACCCCGCTAGCTCCCACTCCAGGCGCGACAAAAACAGCCCCGCTTCGGGGTCGCGGTGCTGGTCGGCGTGGAGAATGTTGCCGCCGTTGGCGTAGATAAAGCTGGCGATTTTGGCGACTAGCCCCCTCTGGTCGGGGCAGGAGAACAGCAAAATAGCGGTGGGGCCCATAGCGGCAAAACAGAATTATGGGCCTAGCCTATCACCCGTTAATAACTCAGTTGGCGGTATCAGCATCCTCGGGGCTGCTCTCTGTTGCTGGCTGCTGGTCGCCAGCAGGAGCCGGACTAGCGGGCTCAGCGGCAGGCTCTGGAGGACTGGCCGCTCCTTCTGGCTTGATACTGTCTGCAACCCCAGGCTCTAAGGTCTCGGGCTCGTTAGCAGTCGATGGAGTATCTCCTGACGCCTCCGGTTCCGGCGGATCTGTAGGCAGCTTCCATTCTTCTAGGGGACGGTTAATGCCGTTGGCCACGTCGCGGGTGACGACAAGCACTGCATAGTCCTGATCTTCTGCCGGGGGCCAGGGGTCGGGGTCAACTACGGCGTAGTCTGCCCCACCGCTAAAGTCAGGGCCGCCCAAAATTAGCTCGTGTTCAGTACCGTCTTTGAGCGTGATGGTGACAATGCCAACGGGGGCGTTAAAGCCAAAGTCAGCCGCCTGACTGGCTGTCATGGTGACGGTTTGCAGGGCCGAGTCGGTGTTGAGGCGGCTGAGCAAGAATGCGATCGCGCCCGGTTCGGCCAGAGCCTTGTCAGGCTCGACCATCTGCCAGGTGCCGTCGTCGCTCTGCTCAAAGGCTAGGGTTTCGTTGCCGCGATCGACGGCAAGGGTAGCGACATCGGTTTCTTCAAAGACCAGAACAGGCTCGGTGGACTCGCTCTGAGTAGCGGTCTCGGGCGACTGCGATCGCTGCGACTCAGCAACTAGCACCCCGGCCCCCAGCAAAAAGGCTACCCCAACTAGAATGAGCGTACTGCGCTGAAACTTCATAATCGCTAACCGAAACGTCCATAATTAGATGAATCACATTGTGCTGATCCATCCTACGGTCTGGGCGCGGATTTGTAGGCGAACTGTTAACGTACGGCGGTACAAAGTTTGGTATCGCTGGATGTAGGTACGAATCTGGGCAGGGACGAATGGCCATTCGCCCCTGCGAGAAACATTTCACTTTTGATTCGTACCGTTATTCAGCAATACCCAAAGCTTAGTCGCGGGTGCCGTAGACGATTGTCCGCCCAACGGCACCTCGTAGATCTAGCTGATGCTGGGACAAGCCTAGGCTGCCGAGAGCGCTGGAGCAGGCTCCTGGGCGGCAGAACTAGAGAGCTGACCCAAAATGCCGTTGACGTTGGTTTTAGCGTCGCCAAACAGCATCAGGGTGTTGTCGTTGAAAAAGAGGGGGTTGCCGACTCCGGCGTAGCCCGGCGACAGGCTGCGCTTGAGCACCACTACAGTGCCTGCTTCCCACACTTCCATCACGGGCATACCGGCGATGGGGCTGGTGGGATCTTGCTTGGCGCTGGGATTGACGGTATCGTTTGCCCCAATCACCAGCACTACGTCGGTGTCCGCTAGGTCATCGTTGATTTCGTCCATCTCAAGCACGATATCGTAGGGCACGTTGGCCTCGGCCAGCAGCACGTTCATGTGGCCGGGCATGCGGCCCGCCACGGGGTGAATGCCAAAGCGCACCTGCTTGCCCTGGGCCCGCAGCAGCCGGGTGATTTCGGCGACAGCGTGCTGAGCTTGGGCGACGGCCATGCCGTAGCCGGGCACGATGACAACGCTCTGGGCGTCGGCCAGCAGGCCAACAACTTCGCCGCTGGTGGTGCTAGTAGCGCTGCCTTCGACGGCAGTTTTGCCCGTGCTGCTAGCGGCTGCCCCAAAGCCGCCGAGCACCACGTTGAGAAAGGAGCGGTTCATACCTTTGCACATGATGTAGCTGAGAATGGCTCCGCTGCTGCCTACCAGCGCTCCGGTGATAATCAGCAGGTCGTTGTTGAGCATAAAGCCCGCCGCCGCCGAGGCCAGACCCGAGTAGCTGTTGAGCAGCGAGATTACCACCGCCATGTCGGCACCGCCAATTGCCATCACAATCACAACGCCAAAGACCGCCGCGATCGCGGTCATTGCCCCCAGCGCCAGCAGCGGCCCGTCGCCCGCTGCGGTGAGGAAGGGAACGCCGCAGCCCGCGATCGCCCCCAGCATGCCCAGCGTTAGCACGTGGCGGGCGGGCAGCAGCACCGAGCGACTAGGCACCCAGCCCCGCAGCTTCGCTACCGCTATCATTGAGCCTGTAAAGGTGACGATGCCGATGAACACGCCGACGTAGATTTCGATCCGGTGGATGATCACGTCGGCTCCGCTCAGCGCCGCGCTGGGCTGGAGGTACTCGGCAAAACCCACCAGCACAGCAGCCAGACCTACAAAGCTGTTGAGTAGAGCCACCATTTCGGGCATGTCGGTCATGGCGACTCGCGAGGCCGCTAGGGCTCCGACCATGACCCCAAGGCCAATGGAACCAAGCTGAATAGGGTAGCCCTGGCTGATAGCGGCGGTAGCCGCAAAGGCGATCGCCATGCCGAGAATGCCCAGCAGGTTGCCCCGCTTGGCGGTCTCAGGCTGTGATAGCCCGGCCAGACTGAGAATAAACAGGGCGCTGGCAACGATGTAGGCAGTAGTTACGAGGTTATTTTCCATATTTCTAAAGATGAGGGGACAGGCGAGATGAAGGGACAGGGGAGATGAGGGAACAGCGTTGCTGGCTCACCTTCTCTATTTGTGAAACATGTTCAGCATGCGCTGGGACACCATGAAGCCCCCGGCGATATTGACGGTGCCAAGAAAGAGGGCGATCGCGCCTAAGATTGTCATTGGTGAGGCAATATTTCCTGAAATCTGAAGCATGCCGCCGATAATGATGATGCCGCTAATCGCGTTGGTAACGCTCATTAGCGGAGTGTGCAGACTGGGCGACACGTCCCAAATCACCTTCCAGCCTAAAAAGCTAGCCAAGACGAAGACGGTGAGGTGAGTCATAAAGGAGGCCGGTGCCCAGAGCCCAATCGCGACGCAGGCCAGACCGATAAGTACGGGCCAGAGCAGCTGCGTGTACCAGGGTTTAGGGGCTGGGGCGGCTGCCTCAGCGGCAGGGGCTGGCTGGGCGCTAGGAGCCGGAGCCGGAGCCTCGACCTTGGGGGGTGGCCAGGTCACCTGACCGTTGTGAATAACGGTGGTGGCGCGAATGACCTGGTCTTCCATATCAATGGCAAAGTTGTTGGCCCCGCCCAGGTCGCTGAGCATGTGCACCAGGTTGTTGCCGTAGAGCTGGCTGGCCTGGCTGGCCATGCGGCTGGGCAAATCGGTCAGGCCAATGATGGTGACGCCCTGGTGGGTAATCACCTCGCCGGGCTGGGTGACTTCGCAGTTGCCGCCTTGCTCAGCGGCCAAGTCAACCACCACAGAGCCAGGCTTCATGCTCTCGACCATCTCCCGAGTGATCAGCAGGGGCGCTTTCTTGCCGGGAATCAGCGCAGTCGTAATAATAATGTCTACATCTTTGGCCTGCTGGGCGAACAGGGCCATTTCGGCAGCGATAAAGGCCGGGCTCATCACCTTGGCGTAGCCGCCCTCGCCGCTGCCGTCTTCTTCAAAATGTAGTTCTAGAAACTCAGCCCCTAGGCTCTGCACCTGCTCTTTGACCACCAGGCGGGTGTCAAAGGCTTTTACGATCGCTCCTAAGCTCTTGGCTGCTCCAATGGTGGCTAGTCCGGCCACGCCAACCCCAATTACCATGACCTTGGCGGGGGGCATTTTGCCTGCGGCAGTGATCTGGCCGGTGAAGCAGCGACCAAAGTGGCTAGCCGCCTCAATCACGGCTCGGTAGCCGCCGATATTGGCCATGGAGCTGAGGGCGTCGAGCTTCTGCGCTCGAGAAATGCGCGGTACCGAATCCATTGCCAGCACCGTGCTGCCCTGCTCAGCCATCTGGTCAAGCAGCTCCGGGTTTTGAGCCGGCCAGATAAAGCTAATCAGCGTGGTGTCTGGCTTGAGCAGGGTGGCCTCGTGGCGATCGAGGTCGGAGTGCCACTGGGGCGATCGCACCTTTAGGACAACATCAGCTGCCTCCCACAGGCTGGAGGGCTCGGCTACGATCGTGCAGCCTGCTGCTTCGTAGGCGCTGTCGGTAAAGCTAGCTCCGATTCCAGCCTGGCTTTCGACCAGTACCTCAAAGCCTAGCTTTTGAAGCTTTTTAGCGGTGTCAGGGGTAGCGGCTACCCGCTGTTCGCCCGCAAAAATTTCCTTGGGAACGCCAACTTTCAGCCCGACTGAGGCGGCATCTGCCCCAGCGGCTACAGAATTTTCTTGAGCTGCTGCAGTGGTCATAGGTAGCAATAGATAATGGCTTTGAACAAGTAAAACAGACAGAAAGAGAGCCGGTAGCAGGACGGCTCTAAAAAACACGACCGAAACGTTAATAAGTGAAGCTAAAGGCAATCGCCACACTCACTATGAAGACGTAGGCACCTAGACCATGATCTGGTTTGGCCGCTTGCTGCGATCGCTTGAATTGAGATCTTTATAGAAACTACAAGGGTTCTAAGTAGGAAGACCCAATCAAATATAAGACCGTGTAGGTTGCGGTTGAGGGACGAAACCCAACGCCCGCATGGGTTACGCTATCGCTAACCCATCCTACATTTGAATTAGCCCAGCTACTTAGAGCCAGCAGCTAGCGTTTTACGCCGCTATTTTGATTGCTAAATTCGCCCTAGCACGACCGCGTGGTAACCGGCACCATACCTCTATAATTTGCTACGTTTTGGCATCGTAAGGGCACGCCATAGCACTGGAGTAAAACTTTAGAAAGGTTTTAGGAGTCATGCAATCGTCAAGATTGTCAGTGATAGGGGACAAAGTATTTTTTTGTAACAAAGGTCGTTTAGTTCTTCACAACTACTAGTTCTTCACAACTAACTGTCCAAGGTCAAAACGTCAACTAGTTCTAAAAAACCCGCTACTTCGCAGGCTTGAGATACATAGGCCGGATGATAGCTAAGCGATTGCCAGTAGTCTTTCACGTTGGCTACCCCCACCGAATGGGGAAACACCTCCGGATTAAACAGGCTCTCATCATTGGGGCTATCACCCACGGTGATAACTTCGGTGGTGGCAATGGGGGCAAAGTACTGCTGTAGTACCTGAAGCAGCCCGGCAGCCTTAGACTGACCCAGCTTAAACAAATGGCACTGAACGGTGCTGTAGGTAAAGCCCCAGCCCAGGGTTTTGCACATGTCGGCCATGGCTGCTAAATCAGCCTCCGAGAGGCCCTGAAGGTCGAAGGTCCAGTCGGTAAGACGAAAGCGATTGTCGTCAGACTCCTGGAGCTGAGGCCAGCGCCACTGAAGCTGACTGAAGGCCTCACGCAGATGCTGTCGGTGGGTAGCTAGGTCGGGAATGTCGACCAGCAGCTCTGGTCCAGCATTCTGAGGAAAGTAGACGCCACCGTTCTCGGCCATTGCCCCGGTCACCGGTAGGTAGTGGGCTAGGCCGTTGACCCACCCCGCCGATCGCCCGGTAACAACCATGACCGGCAGGCCCGCTGCCTGCAGCCGCTCTAAGCCGCTGAGTAAAGCAGCGGTAAACTTGCCCTGGCGCGTGAGGGTGCCATCCATGTCGGTAGCCAGCAGCCTGACGGCATCTCCCTGGGGAAACCCACGGGAGGGTAATGGTTGAACTTCGCCCATCGGATCTACACTTTGTGGTTACTGTGAACAGGCCATTGTGACCTTACAAAGCCAATACTGACTTTACGCTATGAGCACGTTAGCACCCGATCAGCGCAACTACTACTACCGCTTGGAAGGAGACCGAACGGGGGTGCATAAGCCCATTTTGGCGGCGCTCTATGCTGTGCAGAATGGGCCTCAGCTATCTGAGGGTGAAACGGGGCTGGGTATCTCTCCTGTCAATCAAATTGAGATGGCGGCAGTCGATAGCTTTGCTGCCCAGGTGCAGTACGGTGCCAACACGATTCGCAGTCTTACCGCCAGTCTCGTTGAGCAGGGCTGGAGCGGAGCCGAGATTTGGGATACTAGCGTGGGGCGCTACAGCGATCGCTTTCTTCAGGCCGTAGCCCAGGGGTTTGCCCCAGCGGCCACCGATCTCAGTGCGGCCCAGCTTGAATACAGTGATCCTGCTGCACTACTCGAGGCTTATTTAGACGACATTAAAACGGACTGTAGGGGTAGTCAGTCTTCGCTAGGCCAGCTAGATTCAGCCCTGCTAGCCTTTGCCGCGCAGCTGCCGCCAAACTACAGTCGGCTCGACTTTCAGCGCCACGCCCTGGTCGAAGCGGTCCGGCTGTGGCGGCAGATGGACACCGCCGAGGCCGCCTACGACGCTCTAGGTGTGCCCGTCGTCAATCAGGTGCCCGACGAGGCGTACCTGGACAATGCCTTGGTAGCCTTTGTGCAGTCGGCGGGGCGCTACTACGAAGGCTACCCTAACCAGCGGGAGGCGCTGATTCGTCTAGTTCAGCTGTGGCGCGCGATGGACACGCGCGAAGACGCGATCGCCTGGCTGCTGACCGACGACCCCTTTGTCCATGAGGGCGACCTGGAGGTGATTGACCCGGTGCTGGTGGCTTTTGTTCAAAAAATTCCAGAGTTCTACAGCGGCCAGGGCGATCTACGCTTTGCCCTCACCGAAGGCTACCGCCGCTGGTTTGGCCTCGACTCGCGTGCCACAGCTATTCAGCGTCTGGGCATTGATCCCGACGACCTAGCGCAGAACGCTGAAGATCAGGCGGCTCTGGTAGCGGCGGCACGCACCCTAGATCGAGCCCTGCTTGACTTTGCGGCCAGTATTCCCACCGCCTACGCCCAAACGGACCAGCAGCGGGAGGCACTGATTCGCCTGGTGCAAACCTGGCGAGGTCTGGAGGGGCGCATCCCCACGGTGCAGGCGCTGTTTGAGGACGTCCGGCGAATCGAGCGAGCAACGCCCTCTGCGCCTGAGGCCATGCCTGCCCCCCAGCCTGCGCTGGCCCCGCCCCGCCCCCCTCAGTGGACGCCTGATAACATTCAGCTGGATGCCAGCATTGTTCCTAACGGCAACTTTACCTGGGCAGAAGCAACCGGAGGCGGAGTTCGAAGGCCTCCCAATCAGGCTACGGTTGATGCCGTCGTGCGTATGGCTACCCTAGCCCAGCAGGCCCGCGATCGCATTGGTCGGCCTTTTCTCGTTACCAGCTGGTATCAACCGGCTGAGGCTGATCGCCGCGTTGAGGGAGCTTCCCAGAGCCGTCATATCATTGGCGACGCTATGGATTTTTACTGCGTTGGCCTGACCGGCAATCAAATTTACTGGGCGCTTGACCCCTGGTGGCCAGGGGGGCTAGGGCGCTACAGCCGGTTTCCGGCCCTGGTGCATCTAGACGCGCGGGAGGTAAAGGTGCGGTGGCGGCGCTAGGGAAGGATAGGTAAGAGGGCGGGTAGGTGAGTAGTTGGGTGTCGGGAGCAGAGCTGTGGGCCTGGCGGCAGGGGGCGTTGCAGAGGGCTCGGGCCGCGAGCGTAGAGGCGCGGGAGCTTGACTGGCTGCTGCTGGCAGTGGCAGACGTGGACGGTCTGGCGCTGAGGTTAGGGACACTGCAGGAGCGATCGCGCGTTTCCTTGCGCTATCCCCTCGCCGAGCTAGATCGTCGCTGGCGGCTGCGGCTGGGGCAGCGGGTGCCGGTGCAGTATTTGGTGGGTGAAACGCCCTGGCGTGACCTCACCCTGGCGGTGTCTCCGGCGGTGCTGATCCCTCGGCCTGAGACTGAGCTGATAATTGATCTGGCGGTGGCGGCGATCGCCTGCAGCCCCGTTGGGGATCAGCTAGCAGCGGGCACTTGGGTAGATATGGGTACGGGCAGTGGCGCGATCGCCTTGGGGCTAGCCCAGACTTTCAGTACGGCTCGCGTGCTGGCGGTTGACTTTAGCGCTGAGGCGCTAGCGGTGGCGCGGCAAAACGTCGCTAGCATTGGGCTAGAGCATCGCATTGCCGTTTACCACGGCTCCTGGTTTGAGCCGCTGGAGGCTTACCGAGGGCAGATCAGCGCTCTGGTGTCGAACCCGCCCTACATTCCCTCAGCATGGCTGCCCACCCTCCAGCCGGAGGTGAGCCACGAACCCCCTGCCGCTCTAGACGGGGGCGACGACGGCCTCACGGCTCTGCGCATTCTTGTGGCTCAGGCCCCAGACTATCTAGTCGCTGACGGTCTTTGGCTAGTAGAGATGATGGCGGGACAGGGGGAGGCAGTTAAAGCGCTTCTAGAAGCGCAGGGCTGCTACCGCGACATTCAGGTTTGGCTGGACCTGGCGGGGCGCGATCGCTTTGTGCAGGCTACCTATACTCCCAAGTAAACTGATTCAGACGTGGAAGTGGTGCACATCAGCCAGACTGAACAGTAGATGAACCGTCAAACCAGAGGCCAATGGAACACATTCGAGCAGTGGTGCACGGTATTGTGCAGGGCGTTGGGTTTCGCTACCACACCTGCCAGGTGGCCCAGCAGCTGGGAGTTAAAGGTTTTGTGCGCAACCGGCCTGATGGCACCGTTGAAATTGTGGCCGTAGGTACCGGCGACCAGCTAAACTCCCTGCTGCACTGGGCCAACCAGGGACCAGCGAGTGCCCAAGTGACTCGAGTAGAGGCTGAACCCTACACCGGGCCAGCAGGTTTTGAGGATTTCACCACTGAGCGATAGCGTTTGTTTAGAACCTCAATATCGTTCTTTGTCATCACTCTCCGTCGCCCCCGCGCTGAAACCACCAGAACTGCTGCCACCAGTTGGCAGGTTCGTCTTTGGGGCCGTCGTGCTCGGTAGGACGTTCGCTGGGGCCATCAACCACTAAGCTGCCTACGTAGTCGGCATCGGCGTAGACGCGATCGATCTGCTGGCGAATTTCGGCCATATCTGCTTCCGACACCACGCCGTTGCTGGTGGCTTTGTAGAACTGCACCGTCACCCGAATCGGGTAGTCGGGGTCGCGCTCGATGGCCAAGCCGTCAATTTCGGTAAACGGTCCCTCCACGGTACCGTGACCAATCACCGCCGCTTCCACATCGCTGGGGGCACGGCTTTCCATCGCTGAGGCCGCCGCCGTGGGGGCTACAGCATCGAACGACTGCCGCATCGGAGCCTGCTGCTTGAGAGGTACCTGAATGAGCAGCACTAGGTTGAGGCCTTCGCTGTTTTCGACGGCCTCGCCACTGGGCCGGTCTGGGTTTCCGGCCTGGGCGGGCTGAAAGTTGCTTAGGCGGCGGCCCGTGAAGCTGGCTCGCTCGCCGTTTTTGTTGAAGAACAAACGCTGGCCCCAGGTGCGCCCGGCCTCAAAGCCGTCGCGCTGGTTATCAATGACGGTGACGCTGGTGCCCTCGCGAGTAGCTAGAATCGTCAGCACTGCTGGGTCGCCGGGTCGCGACTGGTAGTTAAACAGCACTGGGTTAAAGGTGGCCAGCCCCGACTGAGGAATGGGCAAAAAGCAGGCCTGGGCGCTGACCAAAGCGTGGCTATCGCGCGCTGGAGCCAGCAGCGACTGCTGCCGCCCGGTCCAGGAGTCGGGGGTGTGCAGATAGCTGCGCAGATCGCCCAGTAATTCATTGAGGGGCACTCGTCGGAGATCGTCGCCCCGCTCATTGCCCACCAGCACAAAGAAATCTTCAAGGGGAATATCGGCGCTGATATCTGCAAAGTTGGGGTGGCGAATTACCGGCATCAGGTGCAGCTGGTACTCGCCGTCTGGGTCTTGCTGCTGCACCTGAATGGTCATGTCGCTGATGTTGGGGCCGACCGATGAGCCATAGAAGCGCCCGGTATCTTCCCAGGTTACGTTGAGCACATCGAGATTGAGCCACTCTGCCAGACGGCGGGCAATCGGGTCGTTCACCATTGCCTGGGTGCGCTCAATCACCTGGCGATCGCGGATATAGGGGTGAATCTGCGCAGCGGGCGATGCTGAGGATGGCTCAGAAACCTCACCTCCGCCAACCTCCAGACCGGGGCCAATTTGTCCTGGGGGCATGGCGCTGGCTATGGCAAGCGGTAAGACTCCGCTTGCGGCCAATACACCCAGGGGTAACCAAAGGCTCAGGTTGCGGATCATGTTCGGACTCCTCTCAGCGCTATGCCCTTAACCTACGCAGTCTGAAGAGGTTTACCCGGTCGGTTACCAAAACGGAAACTTCCTGGCCGCGATCGCCCGCTAAGTTTCCCTAACCTCGAACACACCTTCAGCCTCGACGGCAACATTGTAAGGCAGCGCGCTAACGCCCACGGCCAGTCTTGTATGTCGACCTCTTTCCCCAAAGATTTCTACAAACAGGTCTGACGCGCCATTCATGACTTGAGACTGTTCATAAAATTCGGGGGCGGAGTTTACGTAGCCGGCCAAACGAACTGTTTTAACAACGCGGCCCCATTGTCCGTCCAGCGCGACGCGCAGCTGTGCAAGCAAATTTAAGGCACAGACTCTCGCAGCTTTCTGCCCTTCCACAACGCCAAATTCTGCACCGAGCTTACCGACAAATAATCGTTCACCGTTCCAATGGCATAACTGGCCGGTCAAAAACAAGAGATTCCCAACGAAGTGGTACGGGACATAACTTCCGCCAGGCTGACTTGGTTCTGGAAGTTCTATCCTCAATGCTTTAATTCAAGCTTCGACTTCGTTTGACATGACAAAAACTCCAGCCTGTTTGTGATCCAACGGTTCAAATCAACGGTGGTAGGTAATCTTAAGCTCAGAGCCAACCCCCGCAAACTGTCCGCTGCACTCGATTTGTGTACGCCTAGAATGGCTGTGAACTAACGGGGTGAAAGTCCATTAAGGGAGAACCAGCCGCTCGAAAGTTGTAGGAACTGAAAGAGACAACCGCTAGCTTAAGGCAAAAGCGTTTCCGCAGGGAAGAGTCTTGGCGTAGCCTGCCAAAGGTGATCTCCAATCATTTCTAAGAAATCGCCCTGTATGGACCCGCTTGCATTGATGCGCTCAATAGCCCTGGAGTTTGTCTTCAATCGCTATGGCAACTTTACTCTCCACTAGCTAGACCTGCGATCGCAGCTGCTCAAAGACCGCTGGCCAGTTTAGGTTGTAGTCCACGGCAACTATCCTACCCCTGGTGACTTCAATATCAGGAGCGCTCGTTGCAGCCTTGTCCAAAGGTTACATTTGGCACAGGCTCTCTCTCAGGCTACTGAAAATTCTTCAGGACTTAGGGTGCGATCGCATGTGACAGACATCACCATCTACCCAAATTTTGATGCTTTCCGGAGCTGGGCTAACTTCCGATGAACATATCAATAGACCGATTCCAATAGTGATGGGTCTGAGGCAATCTAAGGGTGGTGATAGCCACGCTAGATGGTCGCCTGCTATAGCGAACTCTCTATATCTAAACTGCCCCTGGTGCCTCGCGCGCTGGGGGTTATTTAATGACGACGCGCCACGACGCGCTTAGACAACGAGACAACGCTGGCCTAATTCTGAGGTGGGTTTTCTATAGCCACAGCTAGCGTCGCCTACCTCAGGCTGACTCCACTCGGAGGTTAGAGCAGGTTAGAGCAGGTCGCCGCAGATAGGTGGTGAAAACTTGCTCGATAGTTCTCAGCGCGCTATCGACACCCCGCTGCGCCGTCTTTGAGAAAGACCGGCCCAGATCGTGGTGCTCCGTCGGAATCTGCAGGAGCCAGGCTTGGGGATGGTTGCCGTAAAGAACGTGGGTTAGAGCCACTAATTCTCGCGGTTCGCAGACATGGTCTAAGGAAGATGCGGTACAGAGAGCTAGAACCTGTTTGTCTGCGACAATCGGCACGAGCTGAATGCTAGAGGCGCAGCGCCCGCAGGCGTCGACGAAAATGACATAGCTGGCCTTAGCTACCTCAGCGGCAATCTCTGGCAGGAGTTGCTGAGCCGCTAAGGATTTGACTGCGGGCAAGTGCCAGCCTGCTACGGTCGCGGCAACCTGGCGACCAACGCCTTCATCCCCTCGCCGTTCGTTGCCGTAACCCACAATCAGCAGAGAGTAGGGATTAGTAGTTCGGGTGGTAGAAGTCATTGTATCCATGGGGCAACCTCCTGAATCATAGAGGGACTTTTGTTGAGAATAGGCGATAGAGATGAGGATCTTGTGAGGCTTTTTAAGGTGTTGCTAAACAACGGCATGAACTTGAGTGAGGGACAATAGTCATTCGCCCGTAGGAAGGACATCTGACTCTTGGTTTATACCTGTATCTAGCAGTCCCGCTTGAGATTTATGGTTGCGAGATCTGTAGATACAAGGCTTTTGGTTTAGGGGCTTAGGGCCTTGTGCAGGGCCTGCAACAATTCTTCAATATCGTAAGGCTTGGGCAAAAAGGCATGAACAGTTAAGTCGTCTCGGTTTGACAACTCGTTGACTGAGACTACACCGCTGGTCATAACGGCTTTAAGCTGGGGGTTGATCTGTTGTAAAGCGGCTAGGGCGATCGTCCCCGACATATTCGGCATCCGCATGTCCATTAGTACGCCGTCGATATCGGCGACGTGGGCTTTATACACAGCGATCGCCTCAGCGCCGTCGCAGGCAGTCAGCACTCGATAGTCGTGGCTTTCTAGCAGCGCCTGGGTTACGTAGCGAATTTGTGGCTCATCGTCGACGACCAAGACTAGGGCTCCAGACCCCGTCGGCATGGCTGTGACCTCCTCCGAGAGCGATGATCTAACCTGAGCCGCGGGCAGCGAGATAGTAAACCGCGTACCTTGGTTGACCTGGCTTGCGACCTGCAGCTGTCCATCGTGATTTTTCACAATATTGGCTACCGTCGAGAGCCCCAGTCCAGTTCCCTGCCCCGGTTCTTTGGTCGTAAAAAACGGGTCAAAAATTTTATTGATCAGCTCAGGCGGCATACCGGTGCCAGTGTCGGCGACCTCAATTACCACGTACGAGCCGCTGCTGAAATCAAGGTACGGCCTAGAACCAGTGTCGTCTAGGCAGAGATTTTGAGCGGTGAGAGACAGTACGCCGCCTTCGGACATCGCATCTCTAGCATTTACGCAAAGGTTCATCAATACCTGATAGAGATGGGTTGCATCCCCCATAATCATCCATAGGTCGGCAGGAACGCTGACGCGGATAGCGATCGACTTTGGGAACGTTTTTTCGGTAAAGCGCTTGATCTCTGTCAGCAGGTGCCGAATATCGAGGGCCGTGAAGTCACTGGCCGATCCTCGCGCAAAGGTTAGAATTTGTTGGGATAGCGCGGCCCCACGCCTGGCCGATTTATTCAAGATATCGACGAGGTCTAAGACGGCTGGTTTAGCCTCAGGCAGCATGTGGGGCAAAACTTGAGCAATGCCCAAAATCGGGGTCAGAATGTTGTTGAGATCGTGAGCGATACCGCTGGCCAGCGTGCCTAGACTCTCTAAGCGCTGGGCACGCAGAAACTGGGCTTCTAGCTGCTTGCGCTCGGTGACGTCGGTGTCAACCGACAGCACGGCGGTGGGATTCCCAAACGAATCCCGCACTAGGGTCCAGCGGCTTTCAATCGTTCGGCTATCGTTGGACCTAGTGCGTTTGAGAATTTCTCCCTGCCACTCGCCCCGGCTCAAAACGGTCTGCCAGGCGGTCTGGACCTGAAGCGAAGGCTCTGAGTTAAGCAGCTGGTCGACGTTTTGGCCCATCACTTCGCTGGCCCGCCAGCCGTAAATTTGCTCTGCTCCCCGGCTCCAAAACAGCAGACGGCTGTCGAGATCGCGCACCAGAAAAGCGTCGGTGGCGATGTCAATCAGCTCGGCCTGTTCCTTCAGCGTTTGCTCACTGCGCTTGCGATCGCTCACGTCTCGCTGAAACGCTACAAAGTGCGTGACCTGGCCACTTGAGCGGGCCACCGGAACCAGATCAAGCTCAACCCAAAACTCGCTGCCGTCTT
>JBARUP010000495.1:0-9639 GCA_049645805.1 Nodosilinea sp. | reverse complement strand
CGCCAGCACCGAACCGTCGGGCAGAGGGGCAAGCTGGGCGATTGAAATGTCTGTCGCTCGGGGCGGGTTGAGCAGGTCAAGGGTGACGCTTTGGGGACGATCTGTAGGGTCTACGAGCTGCCTTAGCGCCGCGATCGCCCCAGCGCAGGCAAAGACGGGCAGCGTGTAGCCGGAGCGCGGTTGAGGTAAGGACATTGATATACCTAACAATACCTAGGGTGCAGGCCAAAGGGGCAGCGCCTTGACGCGCTCTAGGGTTAGATCCAGGTAGGTCACGTCTGCTGGTTGATCTACCGCAGTATCTTGGCCAAAGTAGCCGCGATCGCCATCGTGGCCCTGAGGACCGGCGGCGATCGCTCTGTATTTCCCTGCCCTTCGCGCTCGGTTGTAGGGCGAGCCCCAGGTCCACCCCCAGCGGGAGGGAAACAGCACGATGCCTAGATTGTCGATCCAGTCGTTCTGGCCGTAGAAGTGGTAAACCTGCTCCACGGCCTCGAAGCCATCTTGACCGTCAAAGACGCCGCCAAAGGAGAGCACCGTGATCTCTACCGGCAGCCACTGCTGCAGGTAGGGGGCCGCGCCCAATGCGACCTGGGCACCGCCGCTGGTGCCCGCCAGCACGAGCTGAAACGGCTCACTCGCGTTTAGGGGAACGGCCTCTGTGGCGGCCATGCGCTCTAGAATAGTGGCCGCTGCCCCCCGGTTATAGGCTCGCCCATAGCGGCTATCGGCAGAGAGCGCCATACGCCAAAGGTTGCGAATTTTAAGCACCTGGTGCGCGAAGTCACCGTCGCCGCCAAGTCGTTCGCTGAGCCGCCATAGCCAGCTAAAGAAGGGCTGGCCGCCAACGTTATCGCTGACCGCTGAGTAGGGAAATACCTTGCGTACCACCACACAGTCGGGCACCGCCGCCGCCATTTGGTCTAAAAAGGCGGCTTCACCAGAATCGAGATCATCGTCGGCGACATTGCCCACCCCCGCCAAAAACACCAGGTAGCACGGTGGCCCTTTATCTTTCGCAACGTCAGTTTCGGGTAGCTCGGGACGCTGCTGGGCTAGCCTGCTGCCGTCGCGCAGCCACCACGAGAGAGTGCTAACGGGAGATATAGTGCCCCACGCTAATAAGAACAGCCCCAGAGCACCTAGCAATCTGCTGGTACTACCCAGCGATCGCGCGATTAGAGATTGCAGCAGAGATTTCATCGGCAGCGGTAAGGGCAACCCTAGGGGTAGACTGAGCCAGGTAAACAACGCACGTCTATGGGTCAGCGGCATTCTACCAGGTGGCTGAGGCAGGTGCTGACAGATGCCCTCACCCTCAATCAAGATTTTTATGAGCACAGCCACCATTACCCGGCGGCTAGGCGGTTTGCCCGCAGTGTGGTGGTACTGGCGGGCCTATCCCACGGCCTGGGCAGTGGCCTAATTTTGCTGCTCTACCAGCCTTCCCTGCTTCAGCTAGTCCTAGGGTTACTTATTAACAGCCTCAGCATAGTGGTCGGGTACTACCTGTGGACCTACGCCCTCTGGAAGCTCAATGCCTACCTAGCGCCGCCGGTACCACCTTACCCAGAGCTGCTGATACCGGTAGGGTTTGCCTACACTCCTCAGCTGCTGAATCTACTGACCGTGATTCCGCTGCTGGGGCGACCCATCACCTTAGCCCTGGCAGGATGGACGCTGCTGGGAGCGATCGCCGCCGTGCGAGCCGGGCTGAACCTGAGCCTAGTTAAAGCCGCGCTGCTGGCTGGGGTAGGCTTTACCCTGGTGCAGTTGGGCGTTGGCCTAGTGCAGGAAGGCGTACAGGAGTGGATTGCCCCTAGCTTTCTCCAGTAATTGACAGAGCATCGACCCAAATGCGGGGGCACAGACCGCCGGGGGTTACCTCTACCTCCGGTTCTACATGCACAATTGCCTTGAGCAGATCACAGAAGTCGCCCGCCACCGTGGCCGACTCAATGCTGACGCGATCGCCCTTGCTCACCAACCAGCCGTCAAAGGGCAGCGAGAACGACCCCTGAAGCGCGTTGACCCCGGCGTGTAGCGCCTGCACATCGTCGATAAAAATCACGTTCTCGGCGTTCGCTAAAGTAAACTCGTCGCTGGCCTCGGCCCCCGGCAGCACCTGGTAGAAGCTGGGGCTAACAGAAACCTTGGCCCCGATGCTGGCGTGGCCTGTGGGCTCGGCTCCCATGCGCTTGGCGGTACCGGCACTGTGCAAAAACTGAGTCAGCACCCCCTGCTCGATAATCGGCACCCGGCGGGTGGGAGTGCCCTCACCGTCAAAGGTTTCGGCGCTGACGTTGTCGGGATGGAGCGCATCGTCGTACACCGTCAGCAGCGGCGAAGCCACAACGGTGCCGAGCGAGTCTGCGGTAGACAGGCTGCGGTTGTCCAGCACGCTCTGGGCGTTGTACATGTTAGAAAACGCGCCCAGCAGGCTCAAGAACGCTTCAGCCGAGAACACGACCCGGTACTTGCCCGAAGCTATCTTTTTGTAGTCGAGGTGGCTAATGGTTTTGTCGGCGGCTTCCTGCAGGCAGCCTTTGATATCCAGCAGCGGCAGCCCCCGATCAACCCGCATCGCCCCTGCCGAGCGAGGCTTGCGGCCCTCCTGCTCGGTTTTACTGTAGAGGTATAGCGAGGCGTAGGAGCGCGCTTCGTGACGCATGGCCCCGGCGCTGTTTAGGTAAAAGCGGTCGATGTCGCGCTGGGCTAAACCGTTGTAGGGCACGCTCGCGATCGCCGGATGCGCCTCCAGCAGCTGCTTCTCCACACCCACCAGGGTCGAAATCAGGTCGCCCACCGGGGCGGGTGGCACCGTTTCTACCTGAACCTCTGCGACAGGAGCCACCGATTCGGGGCTAAAGTCGGGAATATGGTCGCTGACGCCAAAGGCGCTGGCCTCTTGAGCTGTCTGTAGGGCCAGATCCATACCCAGCGGGTCTACGTCGCTGGTGGAGGTCACTCCCACCTTGCCGTCAGTGTTCCACACTCGCACAATTACGCTAGAGCGATTTGAGGCCTTGACCTGCTTAGGGTCACCTTTGTCGACCTGCACGCTGGTCTCGTCAACGGAAGACCCATACACGTCGTACTTGGAGATGCCGAGCTTCTTGGCGCTCGACTCGACGTAGGCCGCGATGTCTTGAATAGAAGGCATAGGTGAGTGGGTGAGTAGATGGGTGGGTGAATGAGCAGACGGGCGGATGAGTGAGTAGGTATTCTCTGCGTACATCACCTACTTACATACATCACCTACTTTCCTACCGTCCGCCGACGGTAATTGAATCAACCTTCAGGTGCGGCTGCCCTACGGTGACGTAGATACTGCCGCTGATCGAGCCACAGAAGCCAGCGGCAAGATCTAGGTCATTGGAGCACATGGAGATTTTGTCCATGATTTCGGTAGCTTCGCCAATTAGGGTGGCACCCTTGAGGGGTTTGGTCACCTTGCCATTCTCGATTAGGTAGGCTTCAGAAACCGAGAAGTTGAACTGGCCGGTAGGCCCTACGCTGCCGCCGCCCATCTGCTTGCAGTAGATGCCCTTCTCGACTGAGCCAAACAGCTCGTCAAGGGAGTAGTCGCCGGGGGCAATGTAGGTATTACGCATGCGCGAGGCAGCGGCGTAGGTAAAACTCTGCCGACGACCGCTGCCGGTGCGGGGGTGCCCGGTGCGCATAGAGCCAGCCCGATCAGACAAAAAGTTTTTGAGGACGCCGTTTTCAATCAGCAGGGTGCGCTGGGCTGGCATGCCCTCGTCATCCATGTCGATGGTGCCAAAGGCGTCGGGGGAAATGCCCTCGTCCCAAGCGGTGAGGTTTTCGTGGGCGATCTTCTCGCCTTTCTTGTCGATAAAGGGAGTAGTGCCTCGCTCGATTTGAGTCGTTTCGAGCAGGTGACCGCAGGCTTCGTGGAAAATGACGCCGCCGAACTTGTTGGCCATGATTACCGGGTAAGTGCCTGACTCAACGTAGTCGGCGTAGAGCATTTTGCCCGCCGACTCCGCCACGTCAGCTGAGGCCTTGCTGTAGTCCCAGCTGCGCAGGAAGGCCGGGTCGCTAGTGTCGCCCGCCCGCTGACCAATAGAGGAGCGGTGCTGCCCGTCAGCGCAGAGCAGGTTGTAGCCCACCGACTGGGTGAGGCGAATATCGCGGGCAAAGGTGCCGTCGCTGGCGGCTACCAGTACCTCCTGCCAGTCGCGAAAGTAAACGGCTCGGCGCGACTGCACATGGCTAGCCTCGTTAGCCAAAGCGGCGTTGGCGGCCAGCAGCACGTCGCCCATTTCCTGCATTGAGCTGCACTGGGCGAGCCAGTCATCTTTGCCCTTAGCTGTGGCATAGTCGCGCAGCAGCTCTAGGTTAATCTCGGCTAGATTGGCGCTTGGACCCGGTAGAGTGAGGCCCATAATGGCCAGAGCCTTGTCGAGGGCATTCTTGAGACCGTTAAAGGTAATGTCATTCGTGCTGACGTAGCAGTCACCTTTGTCGAGAAACACCCGCACCCCGGCTCCTGTTACCAAACGGGGAGAGAGGCTAGTAATGGCGTCGTCTTCGGCTTGGCAGCTAATGTAGTTGCTGCGCTCCAGAAAGAATTCAACGAAGTCGGCTCCGGCAGAACGGCCCAGCCCCAGCAGTGAAGACAGAGTGGCTTCCCACTCAGCGTCGAAGCGATCGCGGGGGGGCGAATAATCTCGCTGAAGTAGGTCGTTGGTTTTGATCAAAGGAGTCGGTGAGGGTGCAACCGTCATGCAAAAGAATCCTTGCGGAGTGGGGGGAGCCAGGAAGACTTCCACAGTCTAGCAAACTCGGCCCAGCGAGATCGAAGACCAGCTGGGGTATAGAAGCACAAGGCAGAATAATTCCTTGCTTTGGCACACCTACGATCTGGCAGTGACGTGTCGAGATCCTGTCGAGACGCTATATAGGATATGGGCCTACTAAAATTTTCCTTGCCAACTGCTTGCTCTGTGCCCCCGTTTGGTCCCCAGCGTGCGCTCAAAGACATCCTCACGGGCTAGAGTTTAGATTCTGTAATGCATAGAAATTGTGTGTATAGAAATCAAAGAAGATTACTCTATTCACATTCTTCCTCCGCCTCGAGGGAGTCTATGCTAACCTAATATTGAAGGTTAAGCAAAACTACAAAAGCTTGCTTTTCTTAGCTCTACTCGACGATAAATTGACCTTTCCTGGTTGCTTAACTCGGTAGACCTAAAACTTTTCAAGCCAATCCTTCTGCGTGCTCTTTCGATCACGGACGGACTGCCTTATTGGGCTATGGAAATCGTTACGGTCCGTGTAGCCTCACCGAAGGAGAACGATCCCTGTGGTTGTACATAATTCAGCGTTTGCGTCTAGCACTGCTCGCCCCCAGGATGCTCCTACTATTCTCGTGGTAGACGATGATGATGACAGCCTCACCCTAATGGCTTACATTCTAGAGCAGCTGTCGTGCAAAGCCTTCTTTGTCGCGGATGGTCTGGCGGCTTTAATGGCCGCTCGAAAGCACCGACCTCACCTCATATTGTCAGACATTCATCTGCCTCAGCTGGACGGCTACAGTCTAATTGAGCAGTTGCGCACCGACGCCAGCACTCAAAATATTCCCGTGGTAGCCGTCACGGCGCTGGCTGGTCAAGATGATCGCCGAAAGATTCTCAGTGCTGGGTTTGATGACTATATCAGCAAGCCCTTTCTCATTCAGCCCCTAGAGAATATCATCAACCATTTCGTCGATGTGCCTCAGATAGCCTAGTTCTGCATGAGGCACGGGAGCTACCTTAGCTTTTGCTAGACGCTACAACTAAGAGTCAAGGCTACGTGTAAACATTCTCTCTACTGCGCCTCTTTAGCCATTGGACGCACCTTTGGTGGCTTAGAGAGAATAATCACTACGCTAGTGCGCCCGGTAGTTAGTGTAGCGTCGGTCAAAATATCAACGACCTGACGTTCGAGAATCGTTTCAACCATCTCGATGATTGGCGATCGCAGAGCGTTAGCCAAATCGTTCCTAACTTTTTCTGCTAGCTCCGCCTGCCCCTCGTTTACTAGCAGCTGCTCGGGCTTAGTAACGGAGTCTTCAATGATAAACAGCAGCTTCTCATCAAGGATTTGGCACGTAATTTTGCCAGGAGTATGGTTGAGCTTTTCGCGATACAGTCGCTGAAACTGCTGAGTCAGATTTCGCTGAAGCTGTCCCAGTGTAGGTAGCTGAGCAGAAGGAGTAGTATCCATAGGGGGTGCTACAGAGTTTAACAACCGATCGCCAGTCAATACGCAGCGATTACAAACGGCTGCGAAGTCATTTGATTATGAGTTTAGATGACGCAGATTGCTAAAATTAAGCAGCCCTAGGTCTTCGTAGTTCTAGGTGACTAACCCCGATCGCAAAGCTCGTACGGCAGCCTTGGTGCGGTCGTCAACCCCTAGCTTGTTGAGAATACTGCGGACGTGAGTTTTGACGGTGCCCACTGTGATGTAGGAGCGCTCGGCAATCTCGGCGTTGCTGCAGCCGCCTACGATCAGCTCCAGGATCTCTAGCTCGCGCTCGGTCAGAGGATAGGATTCTAAGATCTGCCCAAACTCAGGCTCCACCGCTTCAATCGCAACGGTGCGGTTGCTGGCCGCTAACGCCCCTGCTGGAGTTTTGCGCACCTGGCGCAGCACAACACTGGCCACAGCCGGGTCGATCCACGAGTTGCCTTCGTAGGTTTCGCGCACGGCGACAATCAGATCGTCTAGCTCGGTCTGCTTCATGCAGTAGGAGTTTGCCCCCGCCGCAAAAGCAGCCATCACAGCCGCTTCGCTATCGTGCATTGTCAGCATCAGGACGCGGGTCGGATGTTCGTCTGCCTCACCCTGGGACTGGCGCAGTCGCTCTACTAGCTCGATACCATCAATGTCGGGCAGACCAATATCGACAATGGCAATATCAGGATGCTCGGCTTCTAGCAGACCGAGCCCCCTTGCCCCATTGGCGGCTTCGCCCACAACCGCCATGCCAGGAACCTGCTGGAGGGCTGCCTTGAGACCCAGTCGGGTCAGGTCGTGATCTTCAATTAGTACAATGCGAATATCTGTCATAGGTAGTCGCCTAGTGAGGCATCGAAAAAGAAAAGACTGTGATTTATCAGGCTTCGCTGTTGATTGCCCAAAGTATCTGATTATGGTCCAATTCTGAGGGGCTGACACGTACCTTCGGGTTGACCTATCATCATCCCGGCCTATATCTAAAGATAGACTCTGCTCTAAGACAAGGTAGGGTAGGCCCAAAAGGTTCGATATTCTTTTATATCCATTACGTCTAGACAAAATCATCCATACATAACAAGGACGGTGCCATGGTTGAATACTGGCAGTCTCTGCTGACAGGGTCGTATATTCCCCATGGGCACTGCTACCTGTGGCAGCCGGGACTAGTTTGGCTGCACCTGCTGTCAGACGCGCTAGTTACCCTGTCGTACTGGATCATCGCAGCAGCGCTAGTCTATTTTATTCTGCGGCGGCCTGACGTTCCGTTCAAGTCGCTTTTCTGGCTGTTTGCAGCGTTTATTGCTGCCTGTGGTGCTAGCCACCTGCTTGCCGTGTGGACGTTATGGTTCCCAACCTACTGGGTATCGGGGTCTGTAAAGGCGGTTACCGCGCTGATATCCCTCTATACCGCCCTTGAGCTGGTGCCCCGGCTACCGCTGGCTCTGGCCCTACCGAACGCCACTCAGCTCATGGATATGAATTTGGCGCTGCAGGATGAAATTGGCGATCGCAAGCGGATTGCAGCTCGCTTGCGCACCGCTGAGCTTGAGGTCAGGCAGCTCAACCAAACCCTAGAAGACCGGGTGGAGCGCCGAACCGCCCAGCTTGAGGAGGCCAGGCAGCAGATTGAAATCCTGCTGGAGCAGGAGCGGCGCGATCGCGCTACCCTCCAGCAGGCCAAGGACGAGCTGCAAGATGTTGCAGAGCGGCTAAATTTGGCCCTTAGCGCTGTTCAAATGGGAACGTGGGATTGGTACCTCGACAAAGATATCCACATCTGGTCGCCCCAGACCTCGCGCATCATGGGTTTAGAGCCCGGTGCCGCACCGCAGACAACCCAGGTTTGGGCCGAGCGCGTACATCCCGACGATTTGCCCGCCATTGAAGCGCGGGTGAACGAGGCGATCGCTACCCAGGGCGAGTTTGCTGGGCAGTACCGCATGCGCTGGCCCGATGCCACCTGGCACTGGGTAAGCGCCTACGGTCGCGTGGTAAATATTCAAGATGGGCAGAGTCAGCGGATGGTAGGAGTGATGCAGGATGTCACGACTACCAAGCAGTCCGAGCTTTTACTGCAGGACAGTGAAGCCCGCTTTCGAGCCGTGTTTGAGCAGGCGGCGGTGGGCATGGCTCGCCTCGACCTCCAGGGGCACTGGATTCAGGTTAACCAGAAGCTCTGCGATATTCTGGGCTATCGGCCAGAAGACCTGATCGACCACTCTTTTCAGAACATTACCTACAGGGATGACAAGCACCAAGACGAGTACTACTACCAGCGGCTGATTACGGGGCAGCAGGCATCCTGCCAGTTTGAGAAGCGCTACCTACGCAAAGACGGTACTCCCCTTTGGAGCCTCGTAACGATCTCGGTAGAAAGCGGTGTCAACCGCAGTCCCTCGGCGCTGATTGCCATTGTTGAAAATATTGAAGACAGCAAAGCCGCTCGTGAAGAGCTGATCCACCGGGCTGATGAACTGGCCAGCACCAATCTGGTGCTGGCTCACACCGCCGCCATGCTAGAGCGGCGCAATGCCGAGCTCGATCAGTTTGCTTACGTCGCCTCCCACGACTTAAAGGCCCCCCTGCGCGCGATCGCCAATCTAGCCGACTGGATTAGCGAAGACCTAGGCGATCAGGTACCGCCCGAAAACCGCCGGCAGCTAGAGCTGCTGCACAGTCGGGTACAGCGTATGGAGGCTCTGATCAACGGTCTGCTGGAGTACTCGCGGGTGGGCCGTCGCCAGCGCAGCATTGTAGCGATCGATCTCAGCGCGATGCTGATTGATGTGGTTGATTCTTTAGCTCCCCCCGGTTCATTTTCAGTTGATGTTCCAGCTAATATGCCCACCATCTATAGCTACAAAACTGCTCTGAGCCAGGTGTTCGCCAATCTAATTAATAACGGTGTTAAGCATCACCACCGCGACCAGGGTACCGTGCGCGTGACCTGGCGAGACCAGGGCGAGTGGCTTGAGTTTGCCGTTGCCGACGACGGCCCCGGCATTGCCCCTCAGTACCACGACAAAATTTTCGCCATTTTTCAGACGCTTAAGGCCCGTGACGACTTTGAGAGCACGGGGGTAGGGCTGGCGATAGTAAAAAAAATTGTCGAGGCCGAAAACGGACATATCTGGCTGACCTCTACCGTGGGTGAAGGCACGGCCTTTTACTTCACCTGGCCGTTTACAAAAACTCCGCCGGACGCCAATCAGCTAGAGGAACTTGGTCAAAGCGCGTAAGCCAGCTCGCTTCGGGCTTCTAGTTAGGGTAAGGGAGTCACAGATTGCCATAGAATCGCTGGAGCAGACAGACTCGCTAAAATAAGAGTGCTCTTCGCCTTCGCCCCCTTCGTATTCGCCATCGTGACCCAGCAACCCCCTGTTC
>JBARUP010000494.1:0-2991 GCA_049645805.1 Nodosilinea sp. | reverse complement strand
CCAAAAGCGCACCGTGTTGTCGGCACTGGCGGTAACCACGGTACGGCCATCTTTCAGCAGCAGCAGGTCGAGGATTTTGCCCTCGTGACCCGGAAGGATGCCTGCGGGTTTTACCCCTACCTGGCGCTGTCCAAGTTCTGTACCCATGCTCTGGGGGGCAGGCGATCGCGTCAGCGCGTGCCAGCCCAAAGGTACCGCTAGGGCGAGTCCTGCTACCCCGGCCAGCAGCCAGGCGGGCCGACGCCAGGCGGGCGGGCGCTTAGGCTCAGCTAGGGTCTGAGCCTGGGCGGGATCGAGAGTGGTCATTGGCCAAGCGGCAGGTGGAGACTCCTTGGCAGGGCGGGGCAGCCCCGATACCTGGCGCGATCGCACCTGAGCCAGTCGTTCTAAAATCGACGCCGTTGTCTGGGGTCGCCGCTCGGCTGCTGAGGCAACCAGGTCATCGACTAAGTCGGCCAGGGGAGCTGAAATCTGCGAGGCTAGGGGTCGCCATGAGAATGCGTTGGTGCGTGAGTTATAGATGGCCATGTCGTTGGGCAGCTTAGCCGTCATTAAATAGATCAGGGTGCGGCCTAGGGCATAGAAGTCAGACTGGGGCACCGCCTGGCCCTGCTCTTGCTCCGGTGGCGTGTAGCCTGCCGAACTCACCGTGGTAATGCCGCTGTCGTCTAGATTCGCGATGTAGGTCTGGGTCATCTCGCGGGCGGCTCCAAAATCGACCAGCACGAGCTGCCCCGACGGGCGCAGCATGATATTTTCGGGCTTGATGTCACGGTGAAAGTAGTTGTGCTGGTGCACTAAATCAAGCACATCTGTAAGCTGTGCGAGCCAGAGCATCGCCTGCTTTTCGCTGATTGGGTGGTTGCCCTGCTGTACCATCCACTGCCGCAGGTTAGGGCCTTCGATCTTCTCCATCACCAGACAGTGAAACGGCTCGTCGCAGCCTGCTGGGTAGTAGTAAAAGTAGCCTTCAGGTTCAACCCGGGGTACGCCAGGATGATTGAGCTTGCTCAGCACCTGGGCCTCGCGGCGAAATAGCTCCACCACTTTGTCGTTGGCGTTGTAGTTTTCTTTGAGCACCTTGAGAATTTTGGGCACGTTGCGCTCGTAAGCCTCGTACACGCGGCCAAACCCGCTGTCGCTGCTAATTAAGCGCATGACCCGATAGCGGCCTTGCAGCACCAGAGCTGAGCCACAGGCCATACAGGCCATACTACTCCCGTTGTTGGGGTGGCTGGGTTGCTGACAACCCGGGTTGATACAAAGACTCATATCCGACGCTGAAATGCATTCCCTGTGTAGCAACAGTGTTCCACGGAATGCCTGTGGTTTATCTAACCCACGAGCTTTCTTTGCATTGCATTTGATGGAGGATTGGACAGAGGGTGCTTTAGACGGCTCTAGCAACCGGCTGGCACAGCGATATCCCCGCTGCTGCAATTGTGACTAGACCGATGGCCGCCACCATGGTCAGCGTTAGCGTTTCGCCTAGCCAGACAAAGCTGATAGCGGTAGCGATCGCAGGCTCAAGGCTCATCAATACCCCAAAAACGTTCACCGGCATTCGCCGCAGCGCCGCCATTTCTAGGGAGTAAGGCAGGGTTGAGGCCATCAGCGCCACCCCCAGCCCCAGCAGCAGCATGTGGGGCGACAGCAGCGCCCGGCCTTCGGCTATGACCCCCACGGGCAGCAGCAGCAGCGCCCCCACCGCCATTGACAGGGCTAGCCCTTCTCCACCGCTAAATGCCCTACCCAAGCGAGCTGACAGCATAATATAGCTGCCCCACGCTACTCCGGCCAGCAGCGCTAGACCTACGCCCACACTGTCGAGGGCCGGGGTATTGAGCGGCGACAGCAGCACAATACCTGCTGCGGCCAAAGCTACCCACAGCCCGTCAAGCCAGCGGCGCGAGTGCAGCAGCGCCACGGTCAGCGGCCCAGAGAACTCTAGCGCCACGGCTACGCCGATAGGAATACGGGCGATCGCGCAGTAAAACAGCGCGTTCATTACCGCCAGCGATAGCCCAAAGGCAATTAGCAGTCGGTAGTCTTGACGAGTGTGGCCGCGCCAGCGAGGGCGGCACCAGGCCACCAACACCAGCGCCGATAGCCCCACCCGCAGCAGCACGATTCCCAGCGGACCGACTTCACCAAACAGGCTCTTCGCCAAGGACGAGCCCAGCTGCGTCGATGCCATGGCGGCAATGACTAGAACAGGCGCAGGCAGAGTACCGGTCGGCCTAGGGAGTAAAGAGGACACGGATAAAAGCTCCTGGGGCGATCGGGGCTCAAAGCCTTCCAACTCTAGCGTCTTCAGCCCGCCGCGCCTACCGATGGCGTAGATGCCTTCTATGACCAGCGTAGATATATGACCAGCGTAGATACATAGCGTTTGACTAGGCCGGGTAGACAGCTGGGATGGCCGTACCTGCTAGCGCCCTGGTTTTGGCTAAAATCTGCTTCAAGCGTATATTCTCTAGACTAGTATTACTGCTTGATACCGTGCCACTCGTGATGGCATTTCCCTTATAACGGCATTCAATCTCTGAGATTCTGCATGTCTGCTTTTTTTGCTGCTCTCGCTCTGTCCCAGGGCCTTTCTCAAACCTATCAGCAGGTTAGTCAGTGGCTGGCTGGCCTGGTAGCCGCTATTGGTGGCTATCTCGTGGCGTTTGGTCACAGCATTGCTAGCCTGCCTGCCCAGGTTCCTACTGCGATTAATGCTCCCGCCGTTTGGCATTTGGCCCTGTACTGGCTGCTGGTGCTGATTATGGTGGTAGGCGTGATTGGGGCTGTCGTGCCCGCTATGCCCGGCATCACGCTGATTGTGGGAGCCGTTCTGGTATGGGGGTTTGTCGTAGGATTTGTGGGGCTCAAGTGGGCCTTGGGTATCGCGATCGCGGCTCTAATCCTCAGCTTTGCTATCGATTACCTGGCGGGGGTGCTGGGGGCGCAGCGGGTCGGAGCCAGCAATTGGGGGCAGA
Source organism: Nodosilinea sp. (assembly GCA_049645805.1). Taxonomy (GTDB): domain Bacteria; phylum Cyanobacteriota; class Cyanobacteriia; order Phormidesmidales; family Phormidesmidaceae; genus Nodosilinea. Next base: position 7 of record JBARUP010000494.1, on the reverse strand, counting down.
TTGGGGC
>JBARUP010000493.1:0-9222 GCA_049645805.1 Nodosilinea sp. | reverse complement strand
CCCAAAAGCTAATTGTGGAGACCCCCTGCCTACTCAGGGTACAGCGGTGACGCTCTATCCTGTCTTTGTAAACTATACTCCTGGGAATTTGCAGAGCATTACGACTAATCTCTGCTTCGATGCTTTTAGGATGCAGCGGGAAAACGGACAATCTTCTATTCAGGTAGCCTCATTTACTGAAACAGGGCGGGCGCAAGACTTTGCTAGGTTTCTTATAGACCGTTTCGGCTATGCAGAAGTGGGCTCACCTTCGACAGTGACCATACGGTGAATCAACTTACATGGGTGACTGAAAAGCCTAATGCCTTATCCAATAAAGCGGCTTTCCTCTATAAAATTCCCACAAAGTGCAGGGGGCCGCGACCGCTGACTAGCTCTAGCAGCAGGGCTAAGAAGCCCAGCATGGCCAGTCGACCGTTCCACACCTCGGCCACGGGGGTAAGGCCCCAAGCCGATCGTTCCTGGGGATAGATTTTGACTTTTTTGTCGGGGTGCACTACATCGGAGAAGAGCTGCCGGGGAGCGAGTAGGGCTTCGGTGACCATATCGGCCATATCGTTGATGAAGCGAGGGTGAGTGTTGAGGGCCGGCACTCTATGGAAACCAGAAATGCCGGCTTTGTTGGCAATTTCACGGTACTCCATGTCGATTTCCTGGAGGGTCTCGATGTGCTCGGAGACAAAGCTAATTGGCACCACGACCAGGTCTTTGACTCCCTGCTGGGCTAGCTGCTCGATCGCATCTTCGGTATAGGGCTGTAGCCACTCCACCGGGCCAACTCGGCTTTGATAAGCCAGGGTATGAGGATTGGGACGACTGAGCGTTTGCATGATCAGCTCGGTGCAGTGCTCGATTTCGCGCTGGTAGGGGTCACCGGCTTCTTCTACATAGCTTACGGGCACGCCGTGGGCGCTAAAGAAAATATGGGCTTGGTCAGGATCTTCAAGCTTGTCAAGCTCATGGGCAATTAAATCAGCCATGGCGGCAGTGTAGCCAGGTCGGTCGTACCAGGAGGGTACAGCGGTGTAGACGATGCGCTGGAGGGTAGGATCCTCCAGCCAGATCTGCTCTAGGAGGCGAAAGCTGGAGCCGCTAGTGCTGATCGAAAACTGCGGGTACAGGGGCAGGACTACTAGCTTCTCGATGCCGTCGCGCTTGATCTGGGCGACAGCCTCTTCGGTGAAGGGGTACCAGTAGCGCATGCCGATGTAGATATTGGCCTCGGTGCCCTGCTTGGCTAGCGCCTGTTTGAGGGCCTCAGCCTGGTCTTCGGTAATGCGGCGCAGAGGCGAGCCGCCGCCGATCTGCTGGTAGTTTGCCTGGGACTGCTTGGCCCGCGAGCTTGAAATTAGCCAGGCCAAGGGACGCTGCAGCCAGGGAAAGGGCAGGCGAATAATTTCTGGATCGGCAAATAGGTTAAACAGAAAGGGACGAACGTCATCAATCTGTTCTGGCCCTCCTAGATTTAGCAATAAGACCCCGACACGACCCATGGCACTGCTGTGGTTTTAAAGTAGGTACTCATATCTGACAATATTCTACAAGCTGGACGAACGGTTTCCGACGCTAATGGCTGCTTCTGACCCTCTCGATCGCGCGATTGCAGCGCTAAACACTCGCCTCAAAGCAGCTCGCCTGGGGCTACAGGTGGAGCGGCGGGGCGATCGACTCAGCCTGCGCGGCACCCTGCCGCCTCGGCCCGATAGCGCCAAGCCCCGCCCTCACCAGCAGCGTATTCCGCTCAAGCTGCCGGCTACCACTGCCGGGCTAAAGCAGATTGAGCGTGAGGCTAAAGTAATTGCGGCCCAGCTAATCGAGCGGCGCTTTAGCTGGGCTGACTATCTCCCCCAAGCCGCAGCGCCTGAGAGTGTGCCTCTAGCTGAGTGGGTGATCGAGTTTAAGGTCGATATCGTAGCGCGCTGTGGCCCTGGAGCCGCAGCTGCGGCCTCGCGTAAAACCACTTGGGAGAAAGCCTACGCCCCTTACCTGAAGAAACTGCTGGCCCAGGCCGAACAGCGGCCCGGGCAGTCCCTAGAGGCCGTGATTATAGCTACTCTAGAAGCGCTGCCGCCCCACTCGCGCAGCCGTCAGGTAGCCTGTACTGCCCTAAAGGCCTTTGCCGACTTTCAAGGAGTGGTGCTGAGCGAGGGCATCGACAAACTAGGCGGTCAGTACGGTAGCAGTAAGGCCCAGCGGCGACTGCTGCCCTCCGATGAGGTGATTGTCGAGTGGTGCGATCGCATTCCCAATCCAGCCTGGCGCTACGTGTACGGGGTAATGGCTACCTACGGACTGCGCAACCATGAGGTGTTCTTCTGCGATTATCAAGAGCTGCGGCGGGGCGACGCCGAGGGGCGCATCACCGTGCTTGAGACGACCAAAACCGGCCTTCACGATGTGTGGCCTTTCTATCCCGAGTGGGTCGATCGCTTTGAGCTGCGCCAGGGGCAGCTGCCGCCGATCAATACAGACCTATCTACCACGACGCTCCAGCGGGTTGGCCAGCAGGTGGCGATTCAGTTTAAGCGCTACGGAGTGCCGTTTTCGCCCTACGACCTGCGCCACGCCTGGGCGGTACGCACTATTCACTTTGGCCTGCCCGATACGGTAGCGGCCCGTATGATGGGCCACTCGGTAGCGATCCACAATCGCACCTACCATCGCTGGCTTACCCACCGTGATCAGCGCCAGGCGGTGCAAACGGCCCTGCTGCAACATCCCTGGCAGGCTCCCCTGTAGGCTCGCCCTAGCTCTGGGTTAGCCTGCTGATGAATTTAGCCGCAGCAGACAGGGTCGAACGGCTGGTTGCCCGACTTGGGTGAGGGTAAACGACCGTTTACCCCTACGCTGGGGTAATCATAAGCACTAGGGCCTTTTTGTCGAGAGCCTGAACCTTACCTGCTTCGCCAATGTCCTTCACAATTCTTTCGAGCAGCTCTCCAGCGCGATCGCGGTGCTGATGCTCACGCCCCCGCAGGCGTACTAAAAACTTAACCGAATCTCCCTTCGACAGCCACTGAATCGAGCGCCGAATACGAAGTTGGTAGTCAGACTCACCCACGTTGGGACGCAGCTTGACTTCTTTTAAAGACGGCTTAGAGCTTTGCTTCTGCCGCTTACTTTGCTGATACTGAAGCTTGCCGTAGTCTAAAACTTTGGCGACAGGGGCATCCTTGCCGTTGGAAACTACCACCAGGTCGAGTCCTGCATTCTCAGCTAGCGTAAGCGCATCGCGAGTATCCATGAGGCCCCGATTCTGGTTCTCATGGTCAATTAAGAACACCTGGGGTGAGCGAATTTGCCGGTTTATCAGTTGCGTCTTAGAAATAAGTCTGTCCTCTCAAAACTCGACCGTGACCCGTTCTGATGACCAAGGCAAGCGTGACTCAGGGCTGCTGAGCCAAATAAACATACACCTAGAAGGATATTATCCATCAAGGTAACCATAGAATAGCTCAGCTTTTAGGCCCCAGCTGTGTCGAAATATCCGGTCTTAACAAAACGGTAGATGCCTTATCAAGCCAGGGTTTGATCCCACCACTGTCAGGCGCAGAGCTAAGGATACAGAGCAAACTTTTTACAAGGAGATCCCATGGCCGCCTATTTCGCTACCGTGGCCCGTGGGCTAGAAGCCTTGGCCGCCGCCGAACTCGAAAATTTGGGTGCTCAACAGGTCGAACCGGGGTTTTGCGGCGTGGCCTTCACGGGCGATCGCGCTCTGCTGTATCGGGTGAATCTGTGGTCGCGGCTGGTCTTTCGGGTGCTGGTTAAGCTAGCCGAGTTTCCCTGCGGCGACGCCGACGATCTCTACCAGGGCATACAGGCTATCGACTGGCGGCCCTATCTGCCTCCCGAAACGACCTTTGCTGTCGATGCCACGGGCAAAAATAGCCGCCTCAACCATACCCACTTCACCGCTCTACAGGTGAAAAACGCGGTAGTCGATCAGCAGCGCCAGCACTGGGGTGAGCGATCGACCATCGATACCCGGCACCCCGAGGTGCGGCTCAATGTGCATCTGCAATCTGACACCTGCACTGTTAGCCTCGACAGCTCGGGCAGCAGCCTGCACCGGCGCGGCTATCGCCCTGCGGTAGGGGCAGCGCCGCTGAAAGAATCGCTAGCGGCAGCCCTAGTGTCGCTAACGGACTGGACCGGCGATGTGCCCCTGCTTGACCCCCTGTGCGGGTCGGGTACTTTGCCCCTAGAGGCCAGCCTTATGGCACTCGATGTAGCCCCTGGGCTGTTTCGTGAAGAGTATGGGTTTCATACCTGGCCCGATTTTGATGGCGACCTGTGGGACCAGCTGTATCAGGAGGCTGAGGAGCGTCGTAAACCAGAGCTCAAAGCCTGGGTGGGGGGGTGCGATCGCGATCCTGCCGTAATTCACCAGGCCCGCACTAATGCCCAGCGCTGCGATCTCGCCGACCAGCTCAGCTTCTGGGCCGAAGGTCTGGCAGATTTAGAAGCCCCTGCCGATAGTGGCTACCTGCTGTGCAATCCTCCCTACGGCGAACGCCTGGGCGCAAACGAAGATCTAGGTGCCTTCTACAAGCTCTTGGGCGAGGTGCTGAAACAGCGTTTTAAGGGCTGGACCGCCTTTGTGCTCAGCGGTAACAAAGAGCTGTCGCGACACATTGGCCTCAAGTCGGCTCAGCGAGTAGCCGTGCAAAACGGCACCCTGCCCTGCCAGTGGCTTAAGTACGAGCTGTACTAAGCGCTTCATCGCCGAGCGCGTCTAAGGTATGGCCTAGCTTATCGGCCACGCCTTCGATCCAGGCTTCGTCCTGGCGGGTATAGCTGCGGGGCGCATTGGCCGCCAAAATGAGCGCACCACCATTGCCCATGGGCTGACAGATCACGCCCTGGGTGTTTTCGGGCAGATAGTCAAACTCGACCCGACCGGGGTAAATACTAAGCTTCACTAGATATACGGCCCTGCCGGTCTCTAGCACCCGCTTCAAGATTGGGCCGGGGGTAACGCTGGCCTGCTCTGCTAGAACGCCTCGTCGCAAAAGCGTTTTGCCCTGGCGGTAGGCGATAACTGAGCGAGTAACCGTGTTGGTCAGCAGAAGGTGTGAGGCCCAGGCTAGCTCGGTTTGGATAACGTCAGATAGAGTCTCGTCTAGCTCTAGGCCCTCTTTTCCCACCAGCTCAACAGCGTCTGGAGAGACGGGCTGCGCTCGCTGCCACAGCAGACCGGTCAAAATTAGCAGAGCGCTAAGAACAACTCCCATCACGTCCGAGCGCGCCTGCGACTCAGTTAGCGCAGGTGTAAGCAGCCGGTTGACTAATAGCAAAGTGCCGCCTAGTCCACCTGTAGCCAGGGGCAGCAGGCGCAGCACCCGACTGGAATCGTTTTGGGCCATATCCTAAAAGCTCTCCCCCTGCGCCGACTCCGCTTCAGTTTATCTGCCTTGATTTTAGAGGAGCGCAGCGGGAAAAGCTTTGGGAATGGCGTTTCATTTGGGTATCAGACCGCCGAAATCTGCGGCAGCAAGCTGCCTAACTGTTGCAGCCGCAGCCCGGGTGGCCGCAGCCGGACGAGCCTTCCGGGTGACCATCAGCGCAGGCACTACTGCAAAAATACTGACCGTCTTTTTCGAGCGCTTGGCTGGTGTCGACAACGCATAGGCACGAGTCGCAGGCACACTTCATTTGAGTAACGGTAGACATAGCAAAATTCCTTTTGGATAAGCGACTAGTTGAGCCAGAGATTAAGCTAAGGGCTGAACCCTTGAGCAACTGTTCATAAATTCACTATAACCTATGAACAGGTGTTCATGGGTTTGGGTTGACGAAACAGGTTGTAGCGACTGGGCTACGGTGCTCAGGGCTAGGGTTTGACCCAGACAGACTAGGAAGAGTAGTTATGGCTAAGAACTTGCCTACGCATGAAGCGGCGTGCGTCCACGAATCGGAGTCTGGAGCGGACGCCATCTTGAGTGTAGAGAAGGCCCAGCGCATGGCAGAGTTCTTCGGTGTGCTGGGCGATCCCAATCGCTGGCGCATTCTTTCGGCTCTGACCGGAGGGGAAATGCGAGTGGGCGAACTGGCTATGGCGGTAGACATGAGTGAGTCGGCGGTGTCGCACCAGCTGCGTATTCTGCGGGCGACGCGCTTGGTCAGCTACCGCAAGCGAGGGCGCAACGTTTTCTACTGCCTCAAGGATGACCACGTGTTTAATCTTTACCGCGAAGCCTCTGAGCACCTAGATGAGCCTGGGGAAGAGTAGGTGAGTGGGGGGCAGGTGCCTGGATGAGTCAAGGGGTGGTGCTAAGCCCTGATCTGAACCGCGATCGCCTCTCCGCTAAAGCAGTAAACTGAGGTATTGCCGGGTTGTCTTTGGGCCGTTATGACTGCTTTCTCCCCGTTTTCAGATACGAGTACCCAGCCGCTGCTGGCAGTCGCCCGCGCTAGTCGCCAGGCGTCTCAGCTCTTGGCCGGCCTCTCTGCCGACGATAAGAACCGCGCTATTGAGGCGGTAGCCACTGCCCTAGAATCCCAGGTCGGCAATATCGTGGCGGCTAACCGGGCTGACTGCGAGGCGGCGGTGGAGCATAACTTGGCTAAGCCCCTCTACGAAAGGCTCAAGCTCGATCGGGTAAAGCTGGCAGGGGCGATCGCAGGCGTGCGTGATGTCGCTCGCCTGAGCGACCCCACTGGTGCGGTGCAGCTTCATCGCGAGCTGGACGATGGTCTGGTGCTAAAGCGGCTAACGGTGCCTTTGGGCGTGCTAGGCGTAATCTTTGAGTCGCGTCCTGACGCAGTGATGCAGATTGCGGCTTTGGCAATCAAGTCTGGCAACGCGGTCATTCTCAAGGGAGGCAAAGAAGCAGTTGGCACCTGCATTGCTTTAGCACAGGCGATTAAACAGGGGCTAGAACAGGCAGAAATAGACCCAGCGGCAGTGCAACTGCTGACTACCCGAGAAGAAACCCGTGCCCTGCTAGATCTAGATGGCTACGTCGACTTGATCATTCCACGGGGTTCTAACGCCTTTGTGCGATTTGTGCAGGAGAACACCCGCATTCCGGTACTAGGGCATGCTGACGGCGTTTGTCACCTGTATATCGATCGCGAGGCCGATCTAGAGCAGGCGATCGCGATCGCCATTGATGCCAAGACTGCCTATCCCTCGGCCTGTAACGCCATCGAAACCCTGCTGGTTCACAAAGACATTGCTGCCGAGAGCCTGCCGCCGCTGATGACCGCACTAAGAGAGGCCCAGGTAGAGCTACGGGGCGATGAGCTAGCGCGAGACGTTGTGTCGTACCTAATTCCCACCGTCGAAGAGGACTGGTCGGCAGAGTATAGTGACTTAGTTTTGGCGGTGAAGGTTGTGGAGTCGGTGGAGGCCGCGATCGCTCACATCAGCACCTACGGCTCACGTCATACTGAGGCGATCGCAACCCGCAACACCAATACCGCCGCCTACTTCATGGACCGCGTTGATGCTGCCGGGGTCTTCCACAACTGCTCAACCCGCTTTGCCGACGGGTTTCGCTACGGCTTTGGGGCCGAAGTTGGTATTAGCACCCAAAAGATGCCCCCCCGTGGCCCCGTTGGCCTGGAGGGACTGGTGACCTATAAGTACCAGCTGGTAGGCGCTGGACATGTTTCGACGACCTACAGCGGCAGCGAAGCTAAACCCTTCACTCACAGAGATCTCGATCTAGACCAGCAGCCGTAATGGGTGGCTCGGCGGCTCAGCGCTGAACTTGAGAGGTAACCCCCTTACGCTCTAAGCAAGCGAGGTACTGAGTTTCGCTCTCGCCTAGCTTGTAGTCGCCGTAGTTGTCTTTGACGTCAAACACCTTTTGCAAAAAGTCATTCTTGGCTTCTGCTAAAGCGCGCTCTAGGTTGCCCTGACTAAGCTCTAGCGGCAGGCACTGAGCCATGGCGGTTAAATCAGTACCATCGGCAGCAATGTAGCGCTTCGCATTGTCTAAGTCAGCAGCGGCAGCGGTTGTGAACAAGCCTGAGGTAAGCCAAAGCACACCGGCCAAAAGTGCGATCGTCAGACGCCTAGCAACGCCACGGGCAAAAAAACGAAAACCTGGCATGGAGTTGAACCTGTGGAAGAGCGTCGTGAGTTTTAATTGTAGTCCAACAAAAATAGCATGCTCAGGCTTGATACTATCCAGCTGTCCCTCACGAAGAATAGTCAGCTGCCCCAGTAAGTTATCTGGTGCGGGCTAAGTTTGGTGGCCCGCTATCTCAACGCCTTGTCGAGAACCTGACGCGCCTCCTCGGCGCGGGCGCGGGCATCCTTGAAGCGTAGATTAGTTTGGGCAAACGACTTGAGCACCTTGAAACCGTCTTTTAGCTCGCTAAGCTGGTCATCGGTCATCGGGTCGTTTGTGAACAGTAGGTCAACTAGCTCTCGCACCTGTAGCGCTTCATCGCGGCTGGCTTGCACCTTGACCTTGAGCGTTGCTAGCTGGTTTAGCACCTGAATGGCGTCTACAACGGAGTCTTCTTGCTGCTGCACGGCGCTAGAACTCTCAAGAGCTTTTACTTCAACGAGCTGCTCGGCGCTAAAACCATCGGCTAAGGCAGTTGGTAGAGCCCCCTCGTCTAGCATAGCCATGAGCTGGTCAAGGGCATTTTCGCGAGCTTTGCGAGAATCTCTTCCCGATACTGTGAGCACAACATCTGGGCTTTGAGCCAGAGTATATTGAACCATTTTAATAGGCTGTATGTACTATTTTCAGTATACGCTACCCTAGCGCTACACGCGCCATTGCTATGTTCCCATGCCGCCTTGTACCACCGCCCGCAGCCGTTGGTGAAACTCTGGTTCATCGTGCCGAGGCACAAAGGGCTGAATCGCCTCTTGCTGAGGAGACAGCCCACTGGACCCTATGGGGCGAAAGTTAGGGACTGCTGCGTAGGTTTCATCAGCTGAGTCAGCCGTGCTTTTGGAACGAATTGTTGCTCCAGGCTGGTCTTGACTGGCTTCATCGGATGCAGGCGCGCCTTCAGAGGCGGACGCGCTTGTAGCGGCGGGCCTGTTTTCAGTTTCTAGATCACCTGGCGTTCCTATTGGTGCTCCTGAAGGAGTACCTGCGGTATCTCGAGCGGCATAATCTGCTGGTTCCGCACAGTTAATCTGGTCGAGGTTGACAGGGCTAGGTTCTACAGCGGGTGCCGCCATCTCGGGATCTAATCCTCCCCCTCCAGGGGTTCTTGCTGAGACTAAAGATGCGGCACGACGAC
>JBARUP010000492.1:0-12647 GCA_049645805.1 Nodosilinea sp. | reverse complement strand
CCTTAACTGGGGTTGGTAAACGATCGCGCTCTATCCAGCTACCTTGCAGGGTCCATCGACCAGGTTCAATTAAAAAGCTATGCACCGCACACTGCTCCCCCAGCCATCAACATCCCCTACAACACTGCTTTTTGTATAGCCTGATCCACTCTGCCCACGCTTCTCAAGCATACGTCCTATTGCGTAGACTGAGGTGTGGGTTCTAAGCACCCCCTGAGGTTAAAAGTTCGGCAAAGGCTTATTGAAACGGCCTAAAACCACCGAGCTACTTGCACCAGTGACGGCGGGTAGGTTAGCAGGGAACCCCTGGCGCTGCCAGTAGCCCAGTACGGCAAAGGCAATCGCCTCCTTGTAGCTGGCCGCTAGCCCAACGGCATCGGTGCTTTGTACAGAACTCTCCGGCAGGTAAGCCTGAAGGTGGGCCATCAGTACCGGGTTGTGGCTGCCGCCCCCTCCTACCAGCACCCGATCGGGCAGGTGGGGCAAGAAGGTGCGGTAGGCGTGGGCTACCGTAGCTGCTGTAAACTCGGTCAGAGTCGCGATTAGATCTCTTGAGTTCAGACCTCGTTCCTGGGCAGCCTGGTGGCACTGCTGAAAGAAGTCCCAGCCAAACAGCTCGCGCCCGGTTGACTTCGGCGGCGGCTGCAAAAAGTAGGGGTGTTCTAGCCAGGCGTCTATTAAGAACTGGCAGGGCGTACCTTGAGCAGCCCAGACTCCATCACAGTCGTAGGTTAGAGCACCTGCTGACAAGTTGGACATGGCAATGTCAATGAGAGAGTTGGCTGGCCCGGTATCCCACCCCAGCACCTTAGGCGGTGGTCTATGGCCCTGACGGTCCCAGGGGGGCAGGTAGGCAACATTGCCAATGCCCCCGAGATTCTGTACGCACCGCCGCTCGGTGGGATGGCTAAGCAAGCAGAGGTCGACAATCGGTACCAGGGGTGCCCCCTCACCGCCGGCCTCAATATCGGCCTGCCGAAAGTCGCTGACGGTAGGTAGCCCAACCTGCTGAGCCAGTACGGCACCGCGGCCTAGCTGTAGGGTGTAGCCAAGCCGCACCAATTTCGGACTGCTCCCCTGATTAGGCAAGGCCGGACGACCGACCGGCCTATGAAACACGGTTTGCCCATGGGAGGCAACCAGGTCGACGTCTCCTGATCGGTCAATCAGCGCCTGAGCAGCGGCAGCGAACGCATAGGCCACAGCATCGTCTAAGGCTGCTAAGTGCTCTAAGCTAACGGACTCTCCGGCGCACATCCTCAGAACTTGCTGCCGCAGATCAGCAGAGTAAGCGTGAGTTAGCCCTTCGATTAGGGTTACCGTCAGGTCGTAGCCCTGGCCCTCAACCTCAACGAGGGCGGCGTCAATGCCGTCAACGGAGGTGCCGCTAATTAAACCAATGACTCGCATAGGCTACACCGGCAGACGCTCTAGACCTTTGTTGCTGCCGATGACCACCATCAGCCCTCCGGCCTTGAGGCGGGTGACGGGGCTGGGGTTGATCTCGAACTGGTCGGGATCGTTGTCGTGGCTGATCGCCAGCAAGGTCAGCTCATAGCGGTTGCGCAGGTCTAGATCAACAATGGTTTTTTGGTCAAAGGCCTGGGGCACGATTATTTCAGCGATGCAGTGGGTGGGGTCGATTTCAAAGCGGTCGAGAATGCCGGGAGAGGTAAGCGATCGCGCTAGCTCGCAGCCCATCTCGTGCTCAGGGAACACGACGTGATCAGCCCCGACGCGATCGAGCAGTTTACCGTGGATCTCTGATGAGGCCTTAGCCACCACATTCTTGACCCCAGCCTCTTTGAGGTTAAGGGTGGTGATGATGCTTTCTTCGACATAGTTACCGATTGCCACGATAACAGTGTCAAAGTCAGTAATACCAGCCTCTCGCAGCGCCGAAGGCTGAGTGGTATCGATCTGGAGAGCATGGGCCGCAATATGGTCAGTCAAGGCTTGACTAACCCGGAGTTCGTCGGTATCGGCAGCCAGCACCTCATGACCTAGGTTGTGGAGCGTTCCGCACACCGCCCGCCCAAATCGCCCTAGCCCGATAACGGCAAACTGGCGATTAGGCGATCGCACTTTGCGCAGAAACGTCAGCGACGACAGATTCACAACCCTTTTTTCTCCGCTAAAAATCGTGCTCCAGGCTAAGCCTGACCAATCTTATCACCCACCGCCGTATCCCTGACTTTAGCAGGGTTCTAGCCAATGGCTATACGGCAAGAAATCTTTTTTGCTACGCTAGCCTAATGGTTTTGGCCCAGAGGGTGAAGAAGGACGTGAATATACAACTTGGTCGCGGCAAAGTAGTTCGCAGAGCATACGGCATTGATGAAATCGCCCTAGTGCCAGGGCCCAGAACTCTGGACCCAAGCTTGGCCAACGCCAGCTGGCAGATTGGCGGCATCGAGCGCGAGATTCCTATTATCGCCAGCGCTATGGATGGAGTAGTCGATGTAGCCATGGCCATTCGGCTGTCGGAACTGGGCGCGCTGGGGGTGCTGAACCTAGAGGGCGTTCAAACTCGCTACGCAGACCCTAACCCAATTCTGGATCAAATTGCTTCGGTAAGCAAAGACGAATTTGTGAGTCTGATGCAGACTCTCTACGCCGAACCGATTCAGCCAGCGTTAATCACCAAGCGGATTAAAGCCATTAAAGCCGGGGGTGGCGTTGCTGCCGTGAGCCTTACCCCAGCCGGAGCCGCTCGGTTTGGCAACACCGTCGCTGAGGCCGGCGCAGATCTGGTGTTTGTGCAGGCCACGGTAGTGTCTACGGCTCACCTGTCGCCAGCAGATATCAACCCGCTAGATCTCGCCGCCTTCTGTGCTGAAATGCCCATGCCGGTCATCTTGGGCAACTGCGTCACCTACGAGGTTGCCCTCAATTTGATGAAAGCTGGGGCCGCCGCCGTGATGGTCGGCATCGGCCCGGGGGCGGCCTGCACATCCCGTGGGGTGCTGGGTATTGGGATTCCCCAGGCGACAGCGGTTGCCGACTGCGCCGCCGCCCGTGATGACTTTTTTGCCGAAACCGGCCGCTACGTAGCGGTCGTTGCCGACGGCGGCCTGATTACCGGTGGTGACATCTGTAAATGCATTGCCTGCGGTGCCGATGGAGTGATGATTGGCTCACCCTTTGCCCGCGCTGCCGAGGCCCCGGGGCGCGGATTTCACTGGGGCATGGCTACCCCTAGCCCGGTTTTACCTCGAGGCACGCGTATTAAAGTAGGCACCACTGGCACTCTAGAGCAGATTTTGCGCGGTCCCGCTGGGCTCGATGACGGTACCCACAACTTTTTGGGAGCACTGCGCACCAGTATGGGTACCCTGGGCGCTAAGGACATGAAGGAAATGCAGCAGGTGGAGGTGGTGATTGCCCCCTCTCTGCTCACTGAGGGCAAGGTCTACCAAAAAGCCCAGCAGCTCGGCATGGGCAAGTAGCTGACGAGAACTGGCTTTGGTAGAGTGCTACCAAAGCCAGTTCTCGTCAGGGGTCTACAGAGGAATCGGGCGATCGCCAGCTACCAGCTGCGGGTAGGCGCTAAAGCGTGGCCGCGGATTAAACTACCCACGGTTTTAGCGGTAATTTTCATCTGCACCAGAGGGTTAGCGGGCACCACGGTTTTATAGAGGTAGCTATCGAAGGTGAGCTTCTGCACATCCATGTCAGAGCACATTTCGACAAAAGCCTCACGGGTGGCGTCGGAACGGTAGAACACCGTTTGCAGCAGGTCAAGCACCTTGTAAGTCAGGCCATACTGCTTGTCCCACCGCTTCAGGTAAACCTTGAGGTCTGCTTCGGTGGGAATGCGCTGACCGCCGTTGGCAAATTCCACGATGGTTTCGGCGCACATGCGGGCTGACTTGGCGGCGAAGTAGATGCCCTCGCCAGAGGACTTGGTCACAGTACCAGCGGCATCGCCGACTAGAGCCACCCGACCGACTACGCGACGGGGTCTAGGATGCTCAGGAATAGGGTGAGCTTCAACCTTGATGATTTCACCGCCCTCTAAGCGTTTGGCGGCGCGAGCGCGGATACCGGCCTGGAGGCCTTTGATCTTGGCCTGATTGACGCGCATAGTGCCGGTGCCCACGGCCACGTGATCATACTTGGGAAATACCCAGCCGTAAAAATCGGGGGAAACGTCGTTGCCCACGTACATTTCGGCCAGGTCTTCGTAGTAGGCCATCTTGTCTTCGGGCAGGCGGATACGCTCCTGGAAGGCGATCGCGTAGTTGTAGTCGCCAGCCTTGATGGCCTTTGCGACTCGCGAGTTTGCCCCGTCAGCGCCAATCACCAGATCGACTTGAAGCGACTTGTTGTCGCCCACCAGCCCATCTTCACGGTGCTCGGTATAGTGCAGGGTGTAAGCCCCGCTTTCGCTAGTGGGAATCTCGAGGGTGTGGACAGTGCCATTGATGAGCCGGGCACCGTGCTGGACAGCGCGATCGCGCAGAAATCCGTCAAGCACTTCGCGGCGACACATACCAATGTATTCATCATCGGTGAGGGTGCTGCCGATGTTGACCTCAACGTTGGAAGGAGAAATCATCTTCATCTTTCGCACGCGGCGATCGATGATGTTGGGCGGCAAATCGAATTCGTCGACCATGCATAGAGGAATAGCCCCTCCACAGGGTTTGGCATTGTCGAGCTTGCGCTCGAAGAGGTATGTTTCAATACCGGCTTTGACTAATGTCTCAGCAGCCGAGGAGCCTGCTGGACCTGATCCTACTACTGCTACCCGAAGTACCAAGGATGCTTGCTCCACATTGCAAAAAGCTACGGATGAATCGTATCACGGGACTTTCGGGATTTCGTCTTACTCCCACGGGTTGTAACTCGATTGAAATACTCGTTTACATTGAGTCACGAGATTGAGCTGCGAGATTAGTTGCGAGTCTGGGCGCAAACCTATTGCTCCCCCCTTAGAGGTAGCTCGACGCCTAGCTCGTCAACGAGCCAGTTAATAACCTGCTGACGCTCACCAGGAGTCAGGTAAAATAGCCCCGTCTGGCGCAGGCGATCGTTCATGTCCTCAGTATCAGTCCGGTTGAACAGCCCGGCAGTGGTCCCCAGGGTGCAGAGAATGTCGTCTTGCCCCTGCTGGTCAAGGCCGCCGTAGCGATAGCGAGCAATATGCTGTCCCAGGCGAGTGAAATCGTAGCTCTCTTGGGAGAGGCGCTGCTTTTTAGCCTCAGGGATAGGCTCACCGGCCGCAATTTTGGCATAGTCGGTGTCCAACATGTCGAGGGGGACAATGGGGGGCGGGGATTGAGAACTCAAGCTGCCTCCTGTGGCCTTGAACTGGTCAGAGGTACTAGGGTAACTGAACGATAGAGCTGCACTCTAGTTCTGCTGGATATTTTTTAGAAACACTTCGGATTACATAACTTCCAACTCTAGCCAGCTGAGCTATTCATTTAAGGCAGAGATTTTCATGGCTTGATAGGCCTGCTCAGGAATCAGATCAGTTTCTGACTGCACTCGGTCAACAAACACTCTGCCGTCGAGATGGTCAGCCTCGTGCTGAAAGATACGGGCCACAAAGCCTTCCCACTCTTGGTGCTGGGGGTGCCCGTTGCGATCTATATAATCTACCTGGATTGACCGATGGCGCAGTACCCGGCCACGCACTCCCGGTACGCTGAGGCAGCCCTCCCAGCCCCACTCTAGCTCTTCGCTGGCGGCCATTAGGTGGGGGTTGAGCATAACTACCGGATCCATTAAGGGCGCGTGAGGGTAGCGCCGGTTGGGGCGCGAAGCCACAACTAGAACCCGCAGACTACAGCCTACCTGAGGGGCCGCTATACCAACACCATGGGCTGCTCGCACAGTGCTGAGCAGCACCTCGATGAGCTGTTGTAGGTGCCAATCACTGACTGACTCTACCGGCTTGGCTACTTGGTGCAGTACCGGATGCCCCGCAATCAGCACGGAAGGTTGGGAATCTTGGATCAGCTTTGACCGGCGTAACTGGAAAGGCTCTGATGACGTCATAAGCGCGGCGTTGAAAGGCAGACTGACTGCTACTAGAAGCATACTCTTCTAGATACCTTTAGAGACTGTAGTCATTGTGTACAAGAGCCCCAGGAGCGAGAGTCCTGTGCTTCAATAGACCAAGTCGCCATAGATACCTGATCTTTTGAAGCACTATCAGGCTTCGGCTAAAGCGCTATATGTAGAATCTGGGACACTTTTCGATCATATATCTAGTACCCTAAAGATTCCCAACGCCGCTGTTAACGCCCCATTGTCGTCGCCGCTGTGGTTAAACTGCCTAGGCTAAGGCCGGGCTTTGGGAGAACAGCTGCACCACCAAGGACGCTCCCGATTCTGAAGTCGGAATGACTAGCGGGAAAGAGGTGGTAGCGGACGCTGGCCCATGCTGTGTGTCTGCCTTCGGGCAGTGGTTTTTTAAGAGGTAAGCCGTGGATCAGGCCCTGAATCATTTGTGGGAAGAGGTGCTGAGCCAGCTTCAGGTGGAGCTGAGCCGCCCTACCTTTGAAACCTGGATTAAGCCCGCCCAGGCCCAAAGGCTGAGCGACTGCGCTCTGGTAATCTCAACCCCAAATCCCTTTGCCCGAAACTGGGTACAAAAGCACTACGCTGGCACCATCACCCAGGTGGTCAACAATATTTTGGGTAAAGCTATTGAGCTCCAGGTCACGGTAGTACCCAACGAGGAAAACGCTGCCGCAGCGCTATTGCCTATGGCGGAGGTTAACTGGCCGGCTCCAGCCTTACCGGTACGCCCGACCCTAGCAGCCCGCCCCGCGCCGGTCGAGCTGCCGCCAGCTCAGGAAAGCTATAACGATTTCAACTCTAAGGCAGTATTTTCGCGCTTTGTAGTTGGGGCTAACAACCGGATGGCCCACGCGGCGTCGCTAGCCGTTGCTGAAGCACCGGGGCGGGAATTTAACCCTCTGTTTCTGTGCGGTGGGGTAGGACTTGGCAAAACCCATCTGATGCAGTCAATCGGGCACTACCGCCAGGAAATTGCTCCCCAGGCTCGGGTAGCCTATGTCTCTACAGAGCAGTTCACCAATGACCTGATTACCGCCATTCGCCGCGACAGCATGCAGCACTTCCGCTCTCACTATAGGGATGTGGATATCTTGCTGGTAGATGACATTCAGTTCATTGAGGGCAAAGAGTATACTCAGGAGGAGTTCTTTCACACGTTCAATACCCTCCATGAGGCGGGCAAGCAGATTGTGCTGGCCTCAGATCGTCCCCCAAACCAGATTTTGCGTCTGCAAGATCGCTTGATTTCGCGATTTTCGATGGGGCTGATCGCCGATATTCAGCCCCCTGACTACGAAACCCGCATCGCGATTTTGCAAAAGAAGGCGGAGTACGAGCAGGTAGAGCTGCCCCGCGAAGCAATTGAATACATCGCTGCTAGCTATACCTCTAACATTCGTGAGCTAGAAGGAGCGCTAATTCGTGCGATCGCCTACACCTCGATCTCAGGTTTGCCGATGACTGTTGAGCACTTGATGACGGTGCTTAACCCGCCTGGAGATAGGATTGAGGCCTCTCCGGGTGCTGTAGTAGCAGCCGTGGCCGAGTACTTTGGAGTATCGGTTGACGACCTCAAGGGAGCCTCTCGCAAGCGCGAGATCAGTCAGGCCCGCCAGGTGGGCATGTATCTGATGCGGCGACATACCGGCCTCAGCCTGCCTAAAATTGGTGATGCCTTTGGCGGCAAGGACCACACCACGGTGCTCTATAGCTATGCCAAAATCGAAAAACTTCTGAAGCGTGATCTAGATCTAGCCCAGACGATTCGGCAGCTGGGCGATCGCCTTAGTTTGGCCGGACGAGGGTGAGCCAGAGAATTAAAGAGCGAATTGAGGTAATGAGTGCGGCAGAGCTGATGATGCCGTCTGGTTTGGCCGAAATTGAGGCCGCGAAGCAGGATGGCTCTTGGGAATCCCTAGATGCCATTGAGCGCCTGGAGATTCCCCCCGCTCTAGCGGCAGCGTTTGCGGCCAACGGGTCAGCGTGGGTCCAACTGTGAAGCTTTTTCACGATCGGCTAAGCGGGGAACTTCAGATTAGATTGCTAGCGCCAGGCGAGCTGGGACGTGCGATCGTTGTATTACTGGGGTAGACTTACTAACCAACGTGGAACAGTAATTAAGGAAAGGTTGCAGAAGTTTTGTTGCAAACCGAAACGGATGACACAAGTCAATGACTAGCTTCGTTCTAAACTATGGCCGTTAACCTGCTTCTTAGCAGCCAAACAAGAACCGCCGCTGAACATACTTCTAAGGAAGCTTAGAACTCATACTGCGCTAATAGTTCTGTTTTTTTCAGCCATGGAAGGATCTTCCCTATGACTTTGTTTGCTAGTGACAACGTTTTGGTCCCCATTGATTTTTCTGAGGAGTCCAATCAGGCCTTAGATAAAGCTCTCAGTTCCTTTGACGCTACCACCACTGTTCACGTTATTCACGTTTTATCGCCACTAGAACCAACCCAGCCGGGCATGGTTTGGCAAACTGTGGACGACAAGACGCGCGTTGACCATATCAACGCCCTATTCCAGGAGAAATTTCCCGGTGAAGCATACCAAAAGGTGATGTTTGCCGTAAAAACCGGTAACCCTAGTTCTGAAATAATCGATTACGCTGAGGGCAATAGTATCGATCTGATTGTTATTCCGTCCCATGGAAGAACCGGTTTGTCTAGGTTTTTTCTAGGGTCTGTAGCCGAGCGAGTGGTGAGATTTGCTCGCTGCCCAGTTTTGGTTCTACGCCACTAGCCTATCAGCTGTAGCCTAAAGCAGCTCTGTACTGGCATTACGCTAGATGACGAAGCTTGCCAGGGCAGCACTTTGCCGCACGCGATAGCTCCATTAGCTTAGGCTAATGGAGCTATCGCGTTTTTGCATAGATGTTATTGAGGACGTCTTTTGTTGTCTTCTCTAGGGCACCTTAGGATCGAGGTAGCTAGAGAAACAGCAGACTTAATCACGGAGGTAGCTATGCTTTGGCTTTCTATATATCAAAATTCAGAGGTCTTGAGTCCTCTCACGGGCGATAGCCGCCCCTGGGCAAAAGTGGGGCTATTTTGGCGATTTTGTAGGCTATACGGTGATTATCAGGCTACGCCACCTCATCTGCGCCGCCAATTTGTCATAAATATGGAACAGGCCCGCAAGGAGCGGGCCTGTTAGGAAGCAGACTATTGAGCTAAAAAACTCTGGAACTAGTCCTGGTCTGATGAGTTAATCGGCTAGAGGGTAGTCGCCCAGATATTGATTTAACAAGCCTTTGATTAGACTAAGCCTCCTCAGAGCTAACCGCCATCTGGTCGTAGGTTTCCATCTGACCTGTGGTGAGCCGCTGCCAGTAGTCCTTTAGATCGCCCGCGATCTCGTTGGAGAGAATGTAGCAGCCAATTAAGTTTGGAAAGGCCATGCCTAGCAGCATTAGGTCGCTGAAGTCGATAATCAGCCCTAGGCTAGTCAAGCAGCCCAGGAAGGTGCAGATCACGTAGATGATTTTGAACACCAGGGTGCTGCGCTCGCCAAACAGGTAGGTCCAGGCCTGAATGCCGTAGTAGCTCCAGGAAATGATGGTGGAGAAAGCAAATAGACACACCGCAACGCTCAGCACGATGGGGAACCAGCCAATGACTGATTCAAAAGCGCTGGCGGTCATAGCTACGCCGCTTAGTTCTGATCCGGTGTCTTGATACGCGCCAGTTAGCACGATCGCGATCGCGGTCATGTTGCAGATAACAATGGTGTCGATGAACGGCTCGAGCAGGGCGACAATGCCCTCGCGAATGTGCTCGTCGGTGCGGGCGGCAGAGTGAGCGATGGCGGCAGACCCAACCCCTGCCTCGTTGGAGAAAGAGCTACGCCGAATACCCTGCACCATGACGCCAACAACACCACCGACGGCAGCGCTGGGAGCAAAGGCTTCGCTGACAATAGTGCCAATGGCGGCGGGCACCTGCGTGATGTTAACCACAATGACAAATAGGCAGGCGATCGCATAGATCGCGGCCATAGCGGGCACTAGTTTCTCGGCCACCGCGCCAATGCGGCGAATGCCGCCAATGATCACAAAGCCGGCTAGCGAAGCCAAAATTAGCCCAAATAGCCAGGCAGGCAGGCCCGGTATGAGGCTAGAAATAGCGGCGTAGGCCTGGTTCGACTGAAACATATTGGCCCCGCCCAGACTGCCGCCTAGACACAGGATGCTGAACAGAACCGCTAGCCCTTGACCTAGTGGCCGCATACCCTTGGGCGACAGCCCCCGGGTAAGGTAGTACATGGGTCCACCCAGTACGGTGCCATCGGGCTCTATGCGACGATACTTGACCGCCAGGGAGCACTCCACAAACTTGGTCACCATGCCGCAAAAACCGGCCAGGGTGAGCCATACCATCGCGCCAGGGCCGCCGAGCTGAATGGCGATCGCGACTCCGGCAATATTGCCCAGACCGACCGTGCCCGAGACGGCTGTGGCTAGTGCCTGAAAGTGTGACACTTCTCCTTCGTCGTTGGGGTCGTCATATTTGCCCTGGACAACTTCAATCGCGTGCTTAAACCCTCGCAGGTTGATGAACCCCATGCGAATGGTAAAGAACAACGCTGCCACAAACAGCCACAGCACAATAAACGGAAACCCGTTCTCGCCGCCAATCTTGAAGAAGAGCAGCAGCGACATGACATCGACAATGGGCTTAAAAATGGCGTCTACCCCAGTGGTAGCAGCATCTTGGCCCCAGGCTGGAGGAGCAGCAAAGACAAATAGCAGGGCGGCTAACCCCAAACCAATCCAGGAACCGTGCTCGCCTAGAGCGTGGCGAATCTTATCCAGCCCAAGTGCTATAGGCGACTTGCTTGAGTGGGGTTTCTTGGGATAGCTCATAAATGTTCTTTACAGTAGACGTCCAGATACAACAGCCGGAACAGGGCAACCAGCAGTGGCGGTAGCCAGATGCCGGGTAGCAGGTCACAAAATGCTTAACTTTCCCAGGTACAGATAACAATTTTTTCACTTTGTTACTGTCACATCAGACACTCTCTGCCTTCCTCAGTAGGGTCAACCGAACCTAAGGGTCGAGAAATCGCCGCTTGTGGTTTTCGCCGCCAGCGTCAAAAATTGCTTTAAGAAAGCTGTTATTTAAACACAATCACCCTACCGCCATGACGACGATTCTGGAACAGGGCAATATCTCGATCCATACCGAGAATATTTTCCCAATCATCAAAAAGGCGCTCTACTCCGAGCACGAAATCTTCTTGCGAGAGCTGGTCTCCAACGCCGTAGACGCGATCAAGAAGCTTTCCATGGTGGCTCGCTCTGGGGAGTATTCTGGCGATATCGGCAGCCCCGAAATTGAAATTAAGCTCGACAAAGATAAGAAAACACTTGTCGTGTCAGATACCGGCATCGGTATGACCGCCAACGAGATCAAGCAGTACATTAACCAGGTGGCTTTCTCCAGCGCTGAGGAGTTCATCACCAAGTACAAGGATAGTGCTGCCGAAGACCCGATTATTGGCCACTTCGGCTTAGGCTTCTACTCCTCGTTTATGGTGGCGTCTATCGTGGAAATCGATAGCCTCTCCTACAAAGAGGGGGCTGAAGCTGTCCACTGGTCCTGCGACGGTACCACCCAGTTTGAGCTCAGCAACTCCGATCGCAGTACCGTAGGCACCACTATTACCCTCACCCTGCTGGAGGGCGAAGAGGAGTACCTAGAGTCTGCCCGCATTCAGCAGCTGATTAAGACCTACTGCGACTTCATGCCGGTGCCGATTAAGCTGGATGGTGAAGTCGTCAACAAGCACGAGGCTCCATGGAAGCAGTCGCCCAGCAGCCTCAGCGATGAAGACTACCTGGAGTTTTACCGCTACCTGTATCCCTTCCAGGAAGACCCCCTGTTGTGGATTCACCTCAATACCGACTATCCCTTTGTGGTCAACGGTATTCTCTACTTTCCCAAGCTTAAGCCCGATATCGATATCACCAAGAGCAGCATCAAGCTCTACTGCAACCAGGTCTTTGTCACAGACAACTGCGAAGAGGTAGTGCCCCGGTTCCTGCTGCCCCTGCGCGGCGTGATCGACAGCACCGATATTCCGCTGAACGTAAGCCGGAGCTTTCTGCAGGGCGATCGCACCGTCCGCCGCATTGCCGACTACATTGCCAAGAAGGTAGGCGACAGCCTCAAGGCGCTGTATCGCGACGACCCGGCCAAATATATTGCTAGCTGGCAAGATCTGGGCAACTTTGTCAAGTTTGGCTCCCTCAACGACGATAAATTCAAGACCCAGGTCGAAGATATTCTAATCTTTCGCACCACGGCACAGCTAGGTGAGGCCGAAGCAGTGCCCAAAGTCGAAGTGCAAACCGATGACGATGACGCCTGGTCAGAAGTCTCTGACGCGGCTAAGCCAGCTACCGACGCCAAGGGCAACTCCTACACCACGCTGAAAGAGTACCTAGAGCGCAACAAAGACAAGCACGAAAACCGCGTTTTCTACGCCACCGACGAAGTTTCCCAGGCGACCTACATCGAGCTTTTCAAAAGCCAGGGCCTAGAACTGCTGTTTATGGATTCGTTCATTGATACCCACTTCATTCCGACCCTAGAGCGCGACTACTC
>JBARUP010000491.1:0-1532 GCA_049645805.1 Nodosilinea sp. | reverse complement strand
GGGTAATCCTATAGAATCTTTGCGATATCCCCATTCTCTTTGTTGCTGTACCCATGAGTTCAACGCTCCACTCCTCCGGGGATACCCGGCCCGCAGCTGAAGTCGACTTGCTGAGCCCTCCTGCCATAGTGGATAACCAGTCATCTCGGCAAGACTTGCTGCTGCATCACCGGCTTAGAGTAGTTGAAGACCTCTGGGAGAACGTGCTGGAGCACGCCTGCGGCCCCGAACTGCTGAAGCTGCTGAAGCAGCTGCGGCAAATGTGTTCGCCCGAGGGTCAGGCTCCTACTGCTGCTGAGGCAAGGGTCAAGGCTGTAGTTGACGTTGTCGAAGCCCTCGATCTCGAAGATGCTATTCGGGCCTCGCGAGCCTTTGCCCTGTACTTTCAGCTGATCAACATCGTTGAGCAGCACTATGAGCAGCGCGGGCAGCAGCAGCAGTACCGAGCCGCCTACGAAAGCTCTGAGCTTGCCCAGCGCAGTAGGCAGTCTTTCTTTGGCACCGCTAGCGGCGGCGACTCAGAGGGGAGCAATCCGTTTGAGAGCGATCTGCTTAGCCGCAGCGTGGCCGCTGCTCCCGACGGGCGCAAGGAGGCGGGCACCTTTCACTGGCTATTTCCTACCCTCAAGCGGCTAAACGTGCCGCCCCAGGTGATTCAAGATTTGATCGATCAGCTTGACGTGCGGCTGGTATTTACCGCCCACCCCACCGAGATTGTGCGCCACACTATCCGCGACAAGCAGCGCCGCATTGCCAGCATTCTGCGCCAGATGGACCAGGCCGAGGAAAGCGCTCAAACCCTGGGCTTGGACTCGTACTGGGAAATGGAAGAGCTCAAAGAACAGCTCACCGAAGAAATTCGCCTGTGGTGGCGCACCGACGAACTGCACCAGTTTAAGCCGTCGGTACTTGACGAGGTTGACTATACGCTGCACTACTTCAATGTGGTGCTGTTCGACGCGCTACCCCAGCTCTATCAGCGCTTCGAACGCGCGATCGCCACTACCTTTCCCGAGCTAGATCCCCCCCGCCATCGCTTCTGTCGGTTTGGCTCCTGGGTGGGGTCCGATCGCGACGGCAACCCCTCGGTTACTCCCGAAGTCACCTGGAAAACCGCCTCCTACCAGCGCAACCTGGTGCTGGGGAAATATATCACCTCCGTAGAGCGCCTGACCGAGCTGCTTAGCCTTTCTCTACACTGGAGCGAGGTACTGCCTGAGCTGCTGGAGTCTTTGGAACAAGACCAGGTTAGGATGCCGGACGTATACGACGATCTAGCCATTCGCTATCGGCAAGAGCCCTATCGCTTGAAGCTGGCCTATATTCAACGGCGGCTAGAAAATACCCGCGAGCGCAGCCTGCGCATGTACAAAGGCGATCCCTTTGCCGATCGCTACCTTGACCAGGTCAGTGCCCCGATTTACCGCTATGGTCACGAGTTTTTAACCGAGCTGCGGCTGATTCAGCGCAACCTCCAGGCTACCGGCCTCAACTGCCAGGATCTCGATACGCTGGTCTGCCAGGCCGAGATT
>JBARUP010000490.1:0-5936 GCA_049645805.1 Nodosilinea sp. | reverse complement strand
CCCTCTTCTCAACGGTGCGGCCTTGGGCTAGGGTCTAAGGTGTTGTTGTGGAGCAAGCTGTCTGATCTACCGAAGAGACAGGAATTGGCTGAAGTTCGAATAAACAGGAATTGGCTGGAGTTTACGGCTGCCTTACGATCTGGTAGTAACCTTTACCAGAATTTCGTTAACCCTCCTGTCATAATGCCAGAAACTGAAATGTTCACGCAGTAGTCTGAAGATACCTCACCAGTATTTCAGTGTAAAAACTGACGCGGCAGGCTTTCTGTAGAGCCTTCAATGAAGACTAAGAACTGTTGCTCTCATCAAAACCGTGCATCTCCCAGACTCGTATTGTTGGCTACATTCCAAAAATTTCTCATCGCAGTATGTGGGAGCCTAAACGCATCAGCCCGCCTGTAGATGGGGTAAGAGCGGTGAATCCGTGAAGACAAAATCGACCCATAACCATCGAGTCACAAGCGCTGATGAGCAGCGTTTATATAGTCATTTACTTGCCTGCGTGGCGGCAGAGTCTCCCGAAGCCATGATTGACCGGTTTCAGGCGTTGTTTCTAGACGGGGTTGGCTATCCCGATCGCGATGTAGCAGCAGCCCTCGATCGCCTGCTATCTGGCCAAGACATTGATGAGTACTTCCGCTTCATTCTCAATCGCTGCTGCCATATTTTGATCAATCGCTGGCAAACTAATACCCAGCTTCAGCCTGCGATTCCTATTTTGGTTGAGCTGCTTGAGTCTGCGCCCAACAGCGGATCCGCCGAGCGATCGCGATCGCGGTCGGTGCGGCGGCTTCGTCAGGTTACCCAGAGCTTTCGTGATACCGAGCAGTATCTGGCCCTCAAGCGTTTGGCCTGCGTCATCGAATCGCGTCACGCAGCGCTGCCCCGCAATCGTCAGACCGAGGTTGTGCCCTTAGGGTCGCTCATCAACCGCTACCCCTACCTCTATGAACACTGCCTAGTTACCGACGACAGCGACTTTCAGCACCAGCAGCACGTGCGCGATATGCAGGTGGAGGCTCAGCACAGGTTTGAGGTAGACCTAACCCACTACGTGACCTACCGGGTGCGCAAGGGACGGCTACATCGCCAGGGGAATACAGATTTAGACAAGCTGCGGATTGTTCATAATCCCACCCTGCTTAACGATAAAGACTTGGTAAAGTCGCTTAAGCAGTTTTCTCGCTGTCGCAATCGTGGCCAGAGCTATCGCGATGGTGCCCAGCGCTTTTTGCTAACTCACAATGAGGGAGCCTCGTTCCGAGAATTCAAAGAAGACTTGTTCGACTACATTCTCACCGACGTAAACGCTGGCTACAGTCAGCGACAGTTCAAGGCGCTGCTGCAAGACCATCTGCTATCGAGCTTTAGTGACAGCGATGGCCGACCTATGGATGATTTTCTCAGGGTGCGCACCTGCAGCAGTCTGTTCAACTTTTTGGTGGTTGACCCCTCTGCCGGGCGTCAGCACTACGTGTTTCTCGATCTGATCAACAATCTAGGGCCAGTACACACAACCGGCCTGCTGCTGAGGATCCTGCTGATTTGCCAGACGGTGAGGCCCTTTTTAGAGCGGCGCTTTTCGATCTTGTTCAACCACTACGAAACCGCCTCCAGTGAAACAGTGGCCTGGCTGGTCAGCATGTTTGAGAATATCAATATTGCTCTTAGCCTAAACTTTGGCAGTATTGATCTCTCCCACGCCAGCTCCCGCTAGCTGAAGACGAATGCTAGAGTCGTACCAGGCCATAGCTATCCCTTAGTTTCACCATGTACGACCTCGTTTGTGCCGCCTTGGGGGCTCAGCAGCTGACCCAGGCCGCCCAGCTCCTGAAGCAGTGGCAGCAAAAGTCTCCCCAAGACCCCTGGCTCCGGCTAGCGATGGCACAGTACTGGGAAACTAAGGAGGAGTTAGAGAAAGCCCAGGTTATCTACACCCGCCTGCTGCAAGGTACAGCCAATACTAAGGTGCTGGTCGGTGCGCGGGAGGGCGTACAGCGGGTTCGCGATCGCCTGGCCCAGCGTCAAGAGCACGCTCTCAGCGCCGCTAAGCAGCAGCCAGGGGCAGCGGGGGCGGCAGTGCTGGTGCTAGAGCCGGTAACGGGCGACAGCCGAGCAGCCTCGGCCCAGGGACTGGCCCGAGTGATGAAGATCGACGCTTACACCGCCCGCACCCGGCTGTCTAGCAAGCACTGGCGTCTGCTGCGAGTGGGGCCAGCGGGGGAACTGCAATACTTCTGTGAGCGGCTAAAGGCTGAGGGGACTCCGGCTTGCTGGGCTACAGCAGATCAGCTGAAGGGTCTAGCTACCTTTCGAGTGCGGGCCATTCAGGCGTTAGAACCGCAGCTAACGGTGGTCTGTCAAAACGATGCCGGTCAGCAGGGTACTATTCAGCTGGCCTGGAGTGACGTGACTCAGTGGGTGGTAGGGCAGCTCCCTATTTTCGAATCGGTCGTTGATCTCGATGCTAGAGGCAAGCTAAAGCGTAAAGATGCCACCCAAGACTACGGTGAAGTGATGGACTGGCATCTGCATCGGCGGGGCTGCATACTGCGATTCTGCGATCGCACCTACAGATACCGGGATGCTGTTCCCCTGCCGGCGGCGGCGGCGTTTCCTTCACCGCTAATTGCGGCTACCGCCTGGAAGGCTATGCGAACCCACTTTGAGGCTCACATCAATCCTAGTCCAATCACTGACTTTCGCGGCTTTGGCGAAAGCGCCCTAGACCTAGTTAATTTGCTGCCTCCCTTTAAGACTCATATCGATCTGGCGCGTCCCCTGCCTTCGCCCTGGGATGGGAGCTTTCACCTCTATAGCAGCGTGCGGTTTTTAGCTGCTTCCCCGGCGGGAAAGGGCTAGAGCAAAAGCCAGTGCAAAACCAGGGCTGTCATTGGCAGCCCTGGTCTTTCTATCTTCAGCTACAAACTCAGCTCAGGTCTAGCGCACCTTCACCTGTTTAGCCATGTCCATAAAGGGCGACAGGCTAGGACCCGGGCGACGACGGCGGGGTAGAGCAGTGCCAACGGTAGTTAGATACTTAGAGGCGAATGCGGTGGCCACAGGCTCTTTGGGAGCCGGAGCCGGGGCTGGAGTCGGGGTTTCCTCTACAGAGCCCTTTGCGGCTGCTTTGGCTGGGGACTTGGTAGCCTTCTTTTTAGAAGCCTTAGCTGCTTTCGCAGGAGTTTCACTAGCGGTCGGTGCCGCCGGGGCTTCAGCTTTGGCGACCGGTGCCGGGGCGCTGGGGGCGATCGCAGGCTGGTTGTCATCCTCAATCAGCTCTAGAAAAAATTCAGACTTTTTGCCTAGGCCCACCAAACCGCCAACGGTTTTAAAGATGCCGCCAATAAGCCCAAAGATAGCCCCAAAAATAGACTTAATCAAACCCATGGGTATGTCCTTGATGAATCTGCGTTTCTAAGCTAATTATCAAGTTCCGTTACGCTCTGCCACAAGGTAGAGCGACATCTGGACAAAAAAATTAACACTGCCTCTCAGCTTTAGAGACGGCAGCAAAACTGGAATGCACTCGCGACGGCTTCCCCTAATCGCTAGATAGGGAGCTGTTCCCCGACGGAGCAAACGCAGGTCGATTTTTTATCGAAGGAAATAAATTGCTATTGGATCCTTCACTTTTCTTAAAAATTCGCTAGCATAATTAATAACAAACTTAACTTTTACCAACCCATGACCGCTCAGCACCGCCTCCTCTCCCTGGGCCGCCTTGCGCTTCAGCCCAATCGGTCGTCTAACCCTGCTTTTCAGATTTCCTGGACAATTCTGAGAGTCATAGCCGGTACCGTTATGATTCATAACGGACTTGACAAGCTGGCCAACATTGAAAGCTTTGCCCAGGCCTACGTCGCCTACCTGGGGCTGCCCTTTCCTATCACCCTCAGCTACATGGCGGCTTTTACCGAGCTTATCGGTGCTCCTCTAGTGGCCCTCGGTTTGTTTACTCGCCCTGCCGCCCTCGGCCTGTGCTTCACGATGCTAGTAGCCATGTACCACCACGTTAAAGTGGCGGGCCTGAGCATTCCCTACCTAGAGCTATCTGCCCTGTACGAGGCCACCTTCCTCTTCTTTTTGATTAACGGCGCAGGTCGATTCTCCGTGGACAACCTGCTGAGCAAAGCGTTGGACGGTTTGCTCAGCCAGCAAACCGACGGCAAGCGAGTTTCTTTAGAAACCGTGTTTCAGCAGTCCGATGAAGCTAAGACTGAGACCAAGCTAGGCCTCTAGTTTTTCTTTAGCTGCTCCAGAGCCCCCAGTAGACCACTGGGGGTTTTTTGCTGGAAACAGCTACGTGTGGGGTTCCCCAAACAGCACAAGGGAGCAGGCAGCCTCGCCCATGACCTTGTGGGTTACGTCGCTAACGGCCAAACCACCCGCCGTACGCCGCCGCATCGATCGCAGCACAATCATGTCGTGGGCCTGAGCGGTTTCGAGAATAATTTCGGCGGGGTTATCGCCAGCTAGGGTAACTAGGTTCCAGCTAATTTGGGGACCGTCGGCCATGACCTTAGCCAGAGCCGACTCTAGGGCTTTGACCTGGTCGTCAGGAGTGTGGCGATCGCAGACGTGCAGCAGCGTCACGGTAGCGCCGTGGGTGTTGGCAAACACTTGGGCAAAGCGCACCGTGCGCACGGCCTGGGGTGTCACTGTCTTGGTTGGTACCAAGATCTGGCGGATGTTGATAGGTTTGGTGAGCAGACGCGTCACGGCTACCGGGCAGTGGCTCGACCAAAAGATGTCGTCGACCAGGGTGCCAAACAGCTTGGCTCGCAGCCCCCGACGGCTCCAGCCCAGCAGAATGAGACTGGCGTTTTGTTCGCGCGCGGTGCGAGTAATGCCCTCTGACACGTCATCATCGATGCGCAGCACTGAGTAGGCCTGGGCCTCAAGTTTCTGGCTGAGGGCTTCGGCCTTTTGCAGCAGCTGGCGGCACTGGTCTAGAGAGCTGACTAGGTTGGGGTCATCCATATGAACGTGAGCTCGGGCCACCGTAACCGGAATGACGTAGCCTCCTTCATGGCGAGCCAGCAGGGCGGCCATTTCGATTAGGTCGTGCTGGGTTACCGGATTGTAGATAGGTACCACTACCGTAAACGGACCGGTGATGGTTGAGTCTTGGCGGTTTTCGGGGGCGGCCCCGTAGTCGACCCACAGCGAGGTAGCCTCGGGGCGAGGCAGCTTCGGGAGGGCTAGCCGTGCGGCATAGCGGGTGGTCAACAGCGGCCCCGCTACCGAGGTGACCAGCATCATCACAATCACGGCGTTGAACTCAAGCCCCGAAATAATATTTTGCTGTAGCCCGACTAGAGCTGCGGCTAGGGTCGCCGCCACCTGGGGCATAGACAGCGACCACATGGTCAACACCTGCGGCCAGCTGTAGCGATAAAAGGGCTTAGTCGCCAGGGCTGCTAAGAACTTGCTGACCACGAGCGTGCCGGTCAGGGCCAGCGTAAAGGCTAGATTGGTGGTTAGCGACTCCATCAGCACCTGGAGGTCGAGCAGCAGCCCCATGCACACAAAGAAAAAGGGAATGAACAGCACCCCGCCGACAAACTCCACCTTTTCCTTTACCGGACCGTTGCCCACCACGTTGTTGACTGCCAGCCCGGCTAGAAAGGCCCCCACAATCTTGTCAACGTTGATCAGCTGCGACCCTACGGCAGCCAAAAACACCGCTGCTAGAACAAACAAAAACTGGTTGCCCTCGCGATCGCCGTTGTACCGAAAGTACTGCTTGCCGGCCCAGTCAATGCCCACCAGCACCGCTGCAGAAAAAATCCCCAGCATAAGCAGCTGTACCACCACCGTCTGCGCCGAAAATTCTCCCGCCTGGGCGGCTACGCACATGGCCAGCACCAGCAGTGCGCCAATATCGGTAAAGATTGTCGCTCCGACAGTAGCGGTGACGGAGGGTTCTTTAG
>JBARUP010000489.1:0-4645 GCA_049645805.1 Nodosilinea sp. | reverse complement strand
GCTACAGATCGTGGAGCTAGTGGCATCGGGACTGACCAACCAGGAGATTTCTGAGCAGCTCGATATTAGCAAACGCACCGTCGACAACCACATCAGCAATATCTTAACCAAGACCGCTACGGGCAATCGAGTCGCGCTCTTTCGGTGGGCGCTACAGTCAGGCAAGGTCTGTATTGATGAAGTCAACTGCTGCGTGCTGCCCCAGACTATGCCTGAAACTCACGAGGCCTGAAGTCCTGGCTCTAGGCCTAGTCTAGGCTGCAACACGAGCTATGATAATGGTTCTGTACTGCCTGCCGAGAGGGTCTTTTCAGCCATGGAGCCGATCCAATCTTTGCCCGGAACTGAAGATATTCTGCCTAAGGCACAGTTTGTGGGCCAAGACCTGAAGGTAGCCGATATCTATACCTGGCAGCGGGTTGAGGCAACAGCCAGAGAGGTTTTGGGGCGAGCTGTCTACCGTGAAATTCGCACTCCTACCTTTGAGGCTACCGCGCTGTTTGAGCGGGGCATTGGGGAAGCCACTGACGTGGTAGGCAAAGAGATGTACAGCTTTAAAGACAAGGGCGATCGCAGCTGTACTTTGCGCCCTGAGGGTACAGCGGGAGTTGTTCGGGCCTACGTCCAGCAAAGCCTCTACGCTCAGGGTGGTGTTCAGCGCCTCTGGTACACCGGCCCCATGTTTCGCTACGAGCGTCCCCAAAAGGGTCGTCAGCGGCAGTTTCACCAGCTCGGAGTTGAGGTGCTGGGCAGTGCTGACCCGCGCGCGGATGTAGAAGTTATTGCCCTGGCCACAGATATTCTGCAAGCCCTGGGCCTGAAAGACCTAACCTTTTACCTAAACTCGGTAGGTGACCCGCGCGATCGGGCCCGCTATCGCGACGCCTTGATTGACTATCTCACCCCCTACACAGACGATCTCGACGCTGATTCGCGCGATCGCCTAAGCCGCAATCCCTTGCGCATTCTAGACAGCAAAGACGAGAAAACCCAGGCGATTACCGCAGACGCGCCCAGCATCATAGATTACCTAGGGCCTGACTCCAAACGCCACTTCGACCAAGTGCTCACTCAGCTTAGCGCTTTAGGCATTGGCTTCGAGCTCAACCCGCGTCTGGTGCGGGGGCTCGACTATTACACCCACACCGCCTTTGAGATCCAAACGCAGGATCTCGGTGCCCAGGCTACAGTGTGCGGCGGGGGCCGTTATGACGGTCTGGTAGAAGAACTGGGCGGCCCAGCCACCCCATCTGTAGGCTGGGCCATTGGCCTAGAGCGCCTGACCCTGCTGCTCGAAACGCTTCAGAAGACATCCCCTACAGCGCCTGACGTATACCTGGTATCGCGAGGGGAGCAGGCTGAGGCAAATGCCCTACAGCTGGCTCAAAAACTGCGTCATCGGGGTTTAGCCGTAGAGCTAGATCTCAGTGGTGCCGCCTTTGGCAAGCAGTTTAAGCGCGCCGATCGCTGTGGTGCGGCTGCCTGTCTAATTGTGGGGGATGACGAAGCGGCCCAGGGCACTGTGCAGCTGAAATGGCTGGTTTCTGGTGAGCAGACCAGCTTATCCCAGGCGGCGTTGCTGAGCGATACTGATGAATTTTTGCGACAGATTCACGGGGCTCGCTCCTAGGGTATTGCTGAGCCTCCGTTGGTCTGTCTTATGCCTTAGGGAGTGCGGGTTCCCCCACAATTAGACAGAGCCCACTTCCCAGAAAACTTCGTTACAATCAGACACAATTGATCGACTTGACTGACTAATT
This sequence comes from Nodosilinea sp., assembly GCA_049645805.1. Classification (GTDB taxonomy): domain Bacteria; phylum Cyanobacteriota; class Cyanobacteriia; order Phormidesmidales; family Phormidesmidaceae; genus Nodosilinea. Next base: position 2,885 of record JBARUP010000489.1, on the reverse strand, counting down.
TTTCGCTCAACAATCAACCTATCCGCTGGTCGTATGCCTGACACCATTACGAAACTGGCTTACCAAGCCTTTCAACAGAGCAAGAGCTACTTTGGGTTGGCTCACAAAACCGTTACCACCCAGGTCATGCAGGCGGTTAATCCGCCTAAGCATGTTCAGACTACCGCCCTAGATATCAAAGAACTTCAGCTGCTTCAGCAGCGCATGAATGACCTAATAGAGCGTGATTGGAAAGACGCAGAGGCGGGGGCTTACCCCAAAGAACTGCTGTTCGACAACCCGTGGGAAGATTTTTTCCGGTTCTACCCGCTTGTGTGCATAGATCTACCCGGTATTTGGGATCGGCTCAACAGCCGCGATTATCACGCCTTTGCCGACGACATCGACACAGCGGGTTATCCCAAGTACTATCTGCAAAATTTTCACCATCAGACTGATGGCTACCTCAGCGACATGTCGGCCAATTTGTACGACCTACAGGTAGAGATTCTCTTTAACGGCACAGCTGATCCTATGCGCCGTCGCATCTTAGCTCCCCTTAAGCAGGGGCTAGCGGCGGCTGGCATTACCGAGGGAGCTAGGGTGTTAGACGTAGCCTGTGGTACTGGGCGCACTCTGAGCATGATTCGGGAAGCCCTGCCCAAGACGTCTCTGTACGGGGTCGACCTATCGCCTACCTACCTGCGCAAGGCCAACGAGACCCTCAGCGCTAAGCCCGGAGTCTTACCCCAGCTAGTTCAGGCCAATGGCGAAAGTCTGCCCTTTGTAGAGAGCTATTTTGACGGGGTAGTAAGCGTCTTTTTGTTCCATGAGCTGCCGGCGCTGGCCCGGCAGAACGTGATCAATGAGATGTACAGGGTAGTGAAGCCTGGGGGAGTTGTCGTGCTGTGTGACTCAGTTCAGCGGCTTGACTCGCCCGAGTTTGAAACGGCGATGAAGGGTTTCCCAGCTATGTTCCACGAGCCCTACTACCGTCACTACACTACTGACGACCTAAACGTGCGGCTTGCTGAAGCTGGTTTTGAAGATATTAGCAATCAGGTTCACTTTATGAGCAAATACTGGATAGCCCGCAAACCCGCTGGCGCTTAAGCGGCTGACGACGAACGCCGTAACCCTGAATTCATCGGGGTTTACGGCGTGCCTCACTTAGGGATACGCCAAAGATAAATTACAGAGTCTTCCTCAGATTCCTCAAGGCGAAGCGTGAGGTGAGGTTCCCAGTCACCCATGTCAAACATGTGAGAAACAATGCGGCTACCAGGGCGAAGCTGAGTCTGCAGGCGCGATCGCAGCCGTAGATTTAGACGGGGTAATAGGTAGATAAGCACGACTGTCGCAGCCTGAAAATTAGCCTCAAATAGGTTGCTTTGGGTAAAGGTTAAACGCTGATCGACCCTAGCCCAGCTAGCCCCAGCGCGGGCTTTGTCCAAAAGGTCTGAATCTACGTCAATTCCCACACCCCGTACACCGTAGTTGACAGCAGCCTCAATCAGCAAGTGACCATCGCCACAGCCCAGATCGTAGACGATGTCGGCAGCTGAGAGTTCAGCTAGCTTAAGCATGGCTGTAGCGGCGTCGGCGGGAGTAGGTACAAACCCAATGTCGGGGCGGCGTCGGGCTGCCATCAGGCAGGGTTGGCCGCAGCCCAGTGGGCCTGGATATCTTGAATGGTGAAAAGGGCCTTGAAAGGCAAATTCTGGCTCTGGTAAAGCTCGGCCCCGCCCTGCTGGCGGTCGACTAGGGCGAGAATTTGATTGACCTCGTACTCAGCAGACTGAAGGCGCTCAACTGCTTTAAGGGCCGATTGGCCAGTAGTTACCACGTCTTCAAGCACCGTTACGGCGCTGCCTTTTGGCAAAGTCACGCCCTCAATATAGGCGCGGGTGCCGTGGCCCTTGGCCTCTTTGCGAATGATAAGCGGAAACAGCGTGCGTTCGCCGTAAGTTCCCACTAGGCTCACCGCCGATACCAGCGGATCAGCACCCAGGGTTAGCCCAGCTACAGCCGCCGTTTGGGTCGGCACCAGATCTAGAAGTAGACGACCCACCATCAGCGCTCCCTGGGGATGAAGGGTCACCAGCTTGCCGTTGATGTAGTAAGTGCTGTGCTGCCCTGAGGAGAGTACAAAGTCACCCTCCTGGTATGCACCGCGGCAAAATAGATCAAGCAGGGGCGATCGCAGGGCAGCGACGTCTAGCGTACGCAGATCAAAGGCTGAGATTTCTAGCAGTAGCTCATCCATAGATGGTTAATTCCTCAAAAATGCTCCGGTTTTCTGCGATCGCGCTATAAAGGACATGCACTAGGTGATCGGTTCGGTACAGCTTCGCGCAGGTCAGAGGTCTTCTTAAGCCTTAGGCCTGATTTCAGGGCAGGGGTAGTCCACCGCCAGAACCGCACCACACCAATCTATTGTGTCGAGGAGGCTTAGCCATGGGCATTCAATTAAATCATATTTCTGGTTTGGTGCTGGCTGTGCTAGCAACGGCGGTCATTACGCCAGCAGGGCAGGCTCAGGATACAGCACCTCAGACCCTTCCCGAAGCTTTAGACGACTTGGTTACCACCTACTCTGGGGATTACTTTAGGAACCGGGGCACCACCCGTCAGGCCAAGCGCATTATAGGCCTTGGCTTTCCAGAGCGTGAACTTGAGTGGGATGGCGACGCTACTGCGGCCGCCGTTAGAGATATCATGCTGCTGCAAAACACCAGTGATCCCACCATCCGGGTGCCGGATTTAGCTAGCCCCTACACCAGCAGTCTGCTCACAACACCCAGCAGCAGCGTACCTTACGTTGGTTCGGAGTTTATTTTTGAATCGTTCTAGACACTTAGCCTAGGCCTAGACGCTCAGCTCCTAGAGCTAAGCGTCTAGGCCTA
>JBARUP010000488.1:0-9889 GCA_049645805.1 Nodosilinea sp. | reverse complement strand
TCTAGCATTATCAAGATCGACCCAGGAGAGGCAAAGCGTGTCGATCAAGACCTCGAAGCTGCTGTCATTTTCGAGGCTGCTAACAGGGGTACTCGTGAGATAGCGCTTGGCAGTTGTGTTGCCCTGCAAGACTTGGGCGACCTTCTCTAGGCAGCTATAGATCACGCTCATCCAGTGGCGGTAGCCCTGCTCGGCAACGATGTGAGCATAGCCCGCGGCTTCTTTAAGGGCGGCGGGAGTGCCAGCCTGAATCAGCGCCAGCACTAGAAACATGCCGGGCAGGGCGTCAAAGTAGACTTTGCGTTTGCCGGTGCTTTTCTTCAGCAGCTTGAAGGCACCTGAGCCTGTCTCAATGGTTTGGTCGTAACTGCCCTGTAAACAGCTCAGCCAGCTCTGGAGCAGCAGCACCTCAGTGGGGTCGTCGCTGGCATAGTGTTGCAGGGCGGCATGGGCCTCTTCTAGGTGGCCCTGGGCGAGCAGCTGCTCAATCCAAATGCCGCGCAGACGGTCAGAGGCGGTGGATCCGACCTGGGTACATTCTTCGTGCAGTAGGGCAACAGCTTCGACCGCCGGGGTCAGGGTAGTGAGCGAGTTAAGGCAGAGGTTGCCCAAAGCCGCTTCATAGAGATCGGGGTTCTGCTTAAGGCCTAGAAACCAGTCGCGATCGAAGGGATTGTTGCAGGTTTGCTCAAACACCTCCGTCATCGAAATATGGCTAGAGGCGTAGGGGTTGCTGTAGTAGGCCTCAAACTGCTGCTCTATGTAGGTCCAATCGCAGCGGTAGAGGCCAATGCGCACCTCGCGCAGAAACTCATCTTCGCTCTGAAAGTAGCGCAGGCTCTTGTTCCAGCCCTGGGTACGAATGGGAATTTTAGCCTGCACCGCTGTGATCATGGGCTCAAATCGACCCTGGGCGATCGCGTCTCGGGTCGCGATTTCAACTACCAGAGGATGGCACTGGGGACCGTGGGTACTGTGGGTAACCAGCAGCCGCTTGCGGTTCAGGCGAGTAATCTGTGGCGTTAGCAGGTGGGGTCCGGCAATTTTTGGTCTCTTAGCGCTAGCCAAATAGAGGTTAAGGCAGTCGAGCAGCTTCACCTTGCCCACCGGGGCATAGATAATCGAGTACAGCTGCACTAGCTCTTGATCTTGCTCACTGAGCTTTTGATAGGCCAGGAGCAAATTGGCGCGCAGGTCAGTTTTGGTAGATACAGACATAGGCGATCGCAGGAGACTGCTCATATCCGCAATTGTATCGGCCTAGCGGCTCAAGCTGTGTCTAGGTATTCAGCAATGCTCAGATCAGCAGCAACAGGTCGCCCTTATTGAAAATGGGTTGCATTAATCCCAAAACTTGCGTATCTTAGTAACAACGAAAGTCAATAGTGACTGGAGCCAGTGGGTCCTCAATCTCTACGAAGTCAGGCCAAATAGTTTTTCAAGGAAGCGCCAAAGCGTGGCCAGGCAGGAGACTCTAGGCCTTAGGTTCCCTAGCTAGCCGGTAGACGCGGGTCACTAGTTCAGAGTCAGTTTCAATAAGCTTAGGCCCTCTAGGGCCATTACTATGGAGAGTCAGTCGAGTTAGTATGTACGCTCTAAAATCAGATAGCACCGGATCACAGCAGAACCTGCCCGCTATTGCCGAAGCTGAGGCCATCATTGAGCTAGACCGGGTAAATCGATGGAATGTTTACCGTCGCCTGCAAGAGCTAGATCTAACTTGCTCGTGTGGCTGCGATCGCCCCTTGACCGTAGCGGTCTGTACACCTGCTGCGGCTCTACAGGTTTGGAGCGTGGTGCAGTCGTCAACCGCAGCCAAGCAAGATCTCGTTGACCACTTAGAAAGCTGCTGGCAGCAAAGGAACCCCCGATGACTAAACGCGACGCTGCCTCAGCTAAACACTCGTCGTCCACGCCTGCGGGACAGGTGTTGAAGGGCCAGTACGCCGGAGTCTACCGCTCCAGCAAAGGCAAAATCAAAGGGATGCTGCTGCAAGCGGGCGAAGATAAGTGGACCATTAAGCTGCCAAAGTATCTGCGGCCAATGCTGGTGCGAGAGCTAACCTCTGGCGAGTTTGTCCAGGTCTGGGCCTATCCCGAAGCCGACCGCTGGCGAGCTATCAACGTTCTGCCCCTGCCCGAAAATGAGGTAGAAACGCTAAAGCAGCAGTGGAGCACTACACCAGCAGCCAAAGCCCAACCTAAGCAGAAGCGTCTCTGTATTGAGGTGTGTACCAAGGGCAAGTGCTATAAGCGAGGTGGGCGTCAGCTCCATAGTGAGCTACAGGATGCCGTAGAGGCTAGCCCTGACCTAGGCCACGTTGCTATCAAAGGGACAGGCTGCATGAACGCCTGCAAGCACGGGCCAAATCTGCGTCTACCCAACGGTCGCATGCTGCATCAGGCGACTCTAGACAAAGCCTTAGCCAGCCTGGGTGCAAAGCCGTGACGGCCCAGGAGTTTGACTCTTAGCGGTGGGATCACTGGCTAGTCATCGGCAGGGGCGAACGACTGCCCGCCCCTAGCTAGCCAAGACCTCAAGCCTGCTCCCCTCTACCAGCCTAGCTTGAGGCTGTCTGGAGTGAGGAAGTGGTCTAGATGGTAGGCCCGCTCCTCGGTTTTCAGCAGAATTTGCTCGTACAGGTAGCGGGTAGCGCGATCGCTCAGACTCTCGGCCTGGGAAGCCAGCCGCCGAATTAGCTCGATCAGCCCTTGCTCAGCCTTGAGATCGTGGTCAATCATCACGCGGCAGCGATGGGTATTGTCGTCTTCCATATCAAAGCAGCACAGCTCAGCCAGCTTGCCAAAGCTCAGTGGCGGAACGCCTCCGAGCCCATGCAGTCGCTCACCCACGTCGTGGGCGTGCGCTTGGGTGGCCTCATAGCTTTCAGCAAAGTAGTCGTGGAGCATGTGGTACTCCGAGCCTTCCACTACAAAGTGCTGCTTTTGGTATTGCAGGGTCAGGGCGACAAAGCTGGCGTACACCGTCGTCAGTCCGTCAACAACGGGCTCTGTAATCGACTTTTCCAGCAGGATTGGATTGTCTATAACCTCGCCGTAGGTTTGCAGCAGAGTTTCAGTAATAGGCATAGGTATCTCCTTTTTTCAGCAGTAGAAAAAGCCTTAGTTTTCCAAGGCTATCTCACATCTTATGAGCCTATCTTACATCTTCAAACATAGCTAACAAATAATTAGCTAGAAAAGCATAGAAAAATACAGAGTAGAGCTAAAAATATGAGCAGCGAAAATGATTTTCAATAGCCCTGGGTGAACCAGCCAAAATAAGATTAAAATCGATCAAAAATGCCGTCGCCCAATCGCTTTGTAGCAGCGGTGGTCTATGGGTGCCTACGCCTACGATTGGCAGAACATTTAACCATCTTGAACAGGCTGCTCTCACCTCAGCAACAGAGTTCCAGGTAAAGTTTCCTCAACTAGCCGCTAACAGTTCCTCACCAAGAACTAACTCAGGATAGATGCGGTTGGTTCTTGGGTGCCAGTTCTCTTTAACCGCAACATAACAAAAATGAAATTCGAGCAAGCGCCGCTAGTTCTAGATCAGCAGCCCGAGTTACTTAAGACCGTTCTAAACAAAAAAGGGTTTCGATTTACTAGTCAGCGACAAAAGATTTTAGACTTATTTCAGTCTGCGGCTTTAGGAAATCACCTTAATGCAGAAGAATTCATCAGAAACTGTTGAGCCAGGGCGAAAAGATTAGTTTTTCTACCATCTATCGAGCGCTGCACGTAATGGTGCGTCTGGGTCTGCTGCAAGAGCTGGAGCTAGCCGAGGATCGCAAATACTACGAGCTCAATACGCCGTTTATGCAGCAGCACTATCACTTAGTGTGCGTTCACTGTGAAGCGGTAGAAGAGTTTGAAGATGACGCCATAGGTCAGGTGGGTAGCCATGAAAGCGCTACTCGCGGGTTCTCGCTGCTGAACTGCCAGTTCATGGTCTACGGGATTTGCCCCCGATGCCAGCACGAGCTTAGCAACTGAGGCTCCGCTAGCGGGGAACTACTCCGAGTTCTTTATCAATGCTGACCACTCTGCGATGCAGATATACCTCTGCCGTCCAGGCACCAATGCCTGTTTATCACATTAAGGAGAAGGGCAAGGGTGAGTGCTGTTCAACCGCACCCACCCTTGAAACTTTGATCTAGATAATCGCCTCCCGCTGGCCGGGCGCTAGGGTTAATAACCCCCGGTTAAGGGCGCTGAGCACCGCCAGCAGCGAGGCCGTCACAATGCTGCTGTGAATGCCCACGCCGTACACGGTGCCCTCTAGCCAGTCGGCGGCAATTTCAATCAGCGCGATCGCATCGGCATCGCTGCCGTGACCAATCGCTCGCTCCTCATAGCTGTGGACGCTAATCCCTAGATTGAGGGCGTTCACAAAGGCATTGATGGGGCCATTGCCATGCCCCGTGCGGACCAAAATGGCGTCGTTGACGTCAAGGGTAAGGGTAATCTCGTCATTGCTCCAGCGGTGGCTGACGTACTTGAAAGGCACGTTAGCCCGCAGATACTCCTGCTCAAACAGCTCCCACAGCATGGGTGCGGTCATTTCTTTGCCGGTGACATCCATCGCCCGCTGCACCACCTGGCTAAACTCAATTTGTAGTCGGCGAGGCAGGCTGAGGTTGTAGTCGCGCTCTAGCAAAAAGGCAATGCCGCCTTTGCCCGACTGGCTATTGACCCGCACCACAGACTCGTAGGAGCGACCCAGGTCGGCAGGGTCGAGGGGCAGATAGGGCATCTCCCAGAGATCGTCTGGGTGGCGGGCCGCAAACCCCTTGCGAATAGCATCCTGGTGGGAGCCAGAAAAGGCGGTAAAAACCAGGTCGCCTACGTAGGGGTGGCGGGGGTGAATGGGCAGATGGGTGCAGTCTTCCACCGTGCGAGCTACCTCATTGATGCGCGAAAAATCGAGGCCGGGGTGAATGCCCTGGGTATAAAGGTTGAGCGCCAGGGTAACGATATCCACGTTGCCGGTGCGCTCGCCGTTGCCAAACAGGCAGCCCTCCACCCGGTCGGCCCCGGCCATTTGCCCCAGTTCGGCGGCGGCGATCGCACAGCCTCGGTCGTTGTGGTTGTGCACGCTCAAATCAACGCTGTCGCGGTAGGCTAGATGGCAGTGCATCCACTCCACCTGGTCGGCGAACACGTTGGGAGTGGCGCTTTCTACCGTGGCGGGCAGGTTGATGATCGCTTTGCGATTGGGAGTGGGCTGCCACACCTCCAGCACGGCGTTGCAGATATCGCGGGCAAACTCCAGCTCGGTCTGCGAAAACACCTCCGGCGAATACTGGAAGCGCCACTGGGTTTCGGGTCGCTCCGCCGCCAAGTCGCGAATCAGCGCCGCAGCGTTGGTGGCCAAGGCGATCGTTTCTTGGGGGGGGTGGCGAAACACGACCCGCCGAAACACCGGAGCCGTAGCATTGTAGACGTGCACGATCGCCCGCTTCGCCCCCGCCAGCGACTCAAAGGTGCGGCGAATCAGGTCTTCTCGGGCCTGGGTCAGCACCTGAATTTCGACGTCGTCAGGCACCCGGTTTTCTTCAATCAGGCGGCGCACAAAGCGAAAGTCAGTCTCCGAGGCGGAGGGAAAGGCCACCTCGATTTCTTTGAAGCCAATCGCCACCAGCAGCTCAAACAGGCGCAGCTTTTGCGCAATCGACATGGGCTCGACTAGCGCCTGATTGCCGTCGCGCAGGTCAGTACTGAGCCAGATCGGGGGCTGGGTGATGGTCTGGCTGGGCCAGGTGCGGTCGGGCAGCGCGATCGGCGCAAAGGGACGGTACTTTTGGGCAGAGTCAGTCAACATGGGGAATATCTCTGAGATTGGGCTGCAATACTCAAGCTGGCTACCGTCAGCTCAGTGGTAAGTGCCTCACTGAGCCGGGTAACAGCGCATCAGCTCCTCAGCAGTCGTCAGGCCCAAGGGGTAGCCTGTGCCTAAAGGAGTGAAACTATTTAGGGCATTTCGCCTTTGGTGTAAAAGTTAGTTGCGCTCGAGGCGCAGCAGCAGTCGCAGCCCTAGCAGGCTGAAGAGAGGAGCTAGGGATAGCGGCAAGGAAGGCATCGAGAGAATACAGTGCCAAGCACAACACAAAAGATTGTAACCGGGACCGAACTGGGCGTCAAGGGTTTTGCAGCGATTAGGCCCTAGCGTTCGCGGGAATCTTGCCCTCAATCCGACACTAAACCCCGAATCAAAATAGGTGCCCCCAATCGGGGGGTTACAGCAGGATTTGATATTAGTCGGCAAACATCTCGGCTAGGGTAGCAAGCAGCATTTTTTACTCAGGCGACTTGATCTGGCCGAACTCACGTAAACAAACTTGCTCTTAGGTGTCACCTTCGAACCTCAGAAAAAATCCTGAAAGGCTTCCAGCGCCTCGTCTTCAAGCACGGGGCCGATGACCTCGACCGGGCGCTTGCCGTGTTTAAGCACGTCGCGGGTGCCCAGCGACAGCTGAAAGGGTGCTTCGCCCTGAAGCTGATAAATGCGATCGCAGCCCAGGGCATACATCACCCGCCCCAAGCCGCTCCAAAAAATAGCTCCGGCGCACATGGCGCAGGGTTCGGTGCTGGCGTAGAGGGTGCAGTCTTTCAGTATGTCGGGGCTGAGGTCTTTATCCATGTGCCGCAGCAGAACAGTTTCGGCGTGGCCCGTGCAGTCGTGCTCGGTGATCTGGTTGTTTTTGGCCTCGGCTAGTACCTGCCCTGAGGCATCGGCCAGCACCGCGCCAAAGGGTCGGTTGCCTGCCTCGCGGGCGCGGTGGGACAGCGCGATCGCCTGCCGCAAATGGTCTAAATCTTGCTCGCTGATATCACTCATGAGTGCTCCTTACTGCTTAGAAAAACCGTTGGGGATAGTAAAGCGATCGCCCGTGCGGCAGTAGTCATAGCCCGCCATCCGCCCAATCGCCCCCACTTTATCGACATCAATGCGATGATTCTCGCTCAGCACATCGTCGCGCACAAACAGGTGCACCACCTGGCCAATCACAATGTGAAACTCACCCACCGGCACAATTTGCAGCGTTTGGCACTCAAAGGCGACGGGTGACTCAGCCACGCGCGGCGGCTGAATAACGCGGCTGGGCGCAGTTGATAGGTTCACGTAGTCAAACTCCGACTCACCGTAGGCTAAGGGTTCGGCGCACTCGGCGACCTGGTGGGCGTAAGACTCCACCGCCAGGTTAATCACATATTCTCCAGTGCCGCCTTCGCTAGGCGGACGCACGTTGCGCAGGGTGTCTTTTTCGCTGCCGTCAGGCTTAAGGCTAACGCTAAACATCAGCGCCAACGGCTTGTGTCCTGCTGCGTTGAAGTACGAAAACGGAGCCAGGTTAGCTACACCGTGAGGCGAGAGGCTAGAGACGAGTGCGATCGGGCGAGGCACGACGCTACCAATCAGCAGCTTGTAGCGCAGCGAGGAGTCTAGAAGCTCGGGGTCAGTTTCCATAGAGAGTAGCGGCGGCGTAGGGGTGACTGCCGAATTCTGCCACAATTTGATCGAGTTGATCGAGCATCGCACATCAGGGTTCCCACAGGACACACGGCATGAAGCCGACGTTCGCCCCTCCAAATATCGCAAACAGATTCGGCTCTAGCCTGCTGCTTCGAGCTTGTCCTGGGTACGATTCTCAAAATCGCTGGCCACGTGCCGCTCGTGGAGCTGCTCTTCGGGTGGTCCCCAGGTGCGGTTCACTATCCGTCCGCGCTGCACCGCTGGCCGAGCATCGATCTCCTCTGCCCACCGCACCAGATGGGTATAGGATGGGGCATCGACAAACTCGGCGGCATTGTAAAGACGGTTCAAGACCAGCCCGCCGTACCAAGGCCAAATAGCGACGTCGGCAATGGTGTAGGCATCGCCGCACATGTACGGTTTATCTGCCAGCTGCTGGTCAAGCACATCTAGCTGGCGCTTGGTTTCCATCGTAAAGCGATCGATGCAGTACTCGATCTTGACGGGAGCGTAGCTGTAGAAATGCCCGAAACCACCGCCCAGATAAGGGGCTGAGCCCATCTGCCAAAAGAGCCAGGACAGGCACTCGGTCCGCTGGGCGGGCTCGGCGGGCAGCAGAGCGCTAAACTTCTCCGCCAGGTAGAGCAAGATAGAGCCCGACTCAAAGACGCGGGTCGGGGGCGTGGTGCTGCGATCGACTAGAGCAGGAATCTTGGAGTTGGGATTCACTTCCACAAAGCCGCTGCCAAACTGATCGCCTTCGTTGATTTTGATCGGGTAAGCGTCGTACTCGGCGGCGGTGAGGCCAAGAGCCAGCAGCTCCTCCAGCATGATCGTGACCTTTTGGCCATTGGGAGTCGCCAGGGAGTAGAGCTGGAGCGGGTGCTGCCCTACCGGCAGTTCTTTGTCGTGGGTAGAGCCAGCGATGGGGCGATTAATGCTGGCCCAGGTGCCACCGCTCTCGGTCTCCCACTGCCAAACGTTAGGCGGTGTGTAGGCTGATGATGTCTCCATGGGGTAGCTCTAGTAGTACGGCCCTAACGACTGACAGCGTAACTCAGATGGGCAATGTAGACATTGTTAGCGTCATGATTAGAGTCTCTGGAGACAGCCGGAGTGGTTATCACTGGTAACGTAGCTGGTAGCAAAGCTAGTTCAGCCATCTCCACAGTTAATAGCGCACTTACCTGATAGCGCACTCACCGCTTATTAGCGAGAATAGGAAATAGGCACCGTGTCCTATTGAGTGAAGGGGTTTCAGAAAGCTATCAAACCACCCTTCTCTTTGGTCGTTTTAGAGCCCTCTGCACCCGTTGACGCAGAGGGCTTTGTAGAAGCTGTATTTTTTCCTTTGCCCTACCGTGCTCGACTATGGCCGCTGAACCGAATTTTGTGCTTGACCTGACCCTGGCTCTGGGGTGTTCCGCTGTTGGCGGCTACCTCGCCCATCGCATTAAGCAGCCTCCCCTCTTGGGTTACTTGGTTACCGGGCTGGTGATTGGTCCCTTTGGGCTGGGGCTGCAAACCGATGTGGCACAAATTCAGGCGCTGGCGGAGGTGGGCATTGCCTTTTTGCTCTTCGCCCTGGGGGTTGAGTTTTCGCTCTCCGAGCTAAAGCGGGTGCGGACGATCGCGCTTCAGGGCAGCCTGCTGCAAATCGGCCTTACCACGCTGCTGGTGTGCTCGGTATCGCTGCTCTCGGGCATGGCCACCTCGCCCCTCCAGGGCGTCTTCCTGGGTTTAGTGCTATCGCTGTCTTCTACAGCAGTAGTGCTGAAAACCCTCACCGATCGCGGCGAAACAGCCACCGTCCATGGCCAGGTCATGCTGGGTCTGCTGATCTCTCAAGACATTGCCCTGGGCCTCATGCTGGCGGTACTACCGGTACTCAACCAGCCCGACGCGATCGGACCGGCGCTGGCGATCGCGGGGCTCAAGTTTGTGCTGTTTCTAGCCGGAGCGATCGTTTTGGGCCGCTGGGTAGTTCCCCAGCTGATTCAGCACATTGCCGCTACCGAAAGCAGCGAGCTATTTTTGCTCACGGTGGTTGCCCTTTGCCTAGGGGTAGCGTGGGTCACGTCGAAACTGGGACTCTCTATTGCCATGGGAGCCTTTGTCGCCGGGCTGATGATTTCTGAAATTGATTACGCCGACCAGGCTCTGGGCAAAATTTTGCCGCTGCGAGATACCTTCGCCTGTCTGTTCTTTGCCTCCATCGGCATGCTGATCGACCCCGTTTTGATCGTCAACGACCTAGGCAGAATTCTGGAGCTGGTCGCGCTAATTATGGTGGGCAAAGCGTTGGTCATCTTACCCATCGTGCTGGGCTTCGGCTATTCACTCAAAACAGCGGTCAAGGCTAGCTTTGGGCTCAACCAAATTGGCGAATTTTCCTTCGTGCTGGCC
>JBARUP010000487.1:0-2341 GCA_049645805.1 Nodosilinea sp. | reverse complement strand
GTGTAGCCCTAAGCTCAATGTTCGTCGCCACCCTGAGTTTTACCGGGCTGGTGCTGCTGGGTGTACCCTACGCCTTTGCCCACGCGGTATTAGCAGGTCTATTTAACTTCATTCCTAATCTAGGGCCTACGTTGAGCGCTGTGTTTCCTGTGTTTGTGGCTTTGCTTCAGTCTCCTGGTAAGGCTTTAGCCGTAGTTGCGCTTTATGTGCTGATTCAAAACCTAGAGAGCTACTGGTTCTCACCCATGGTGATGCAGAAGCAGGTGTCCCTACTGCCTGCCGCCACGCTAATTTCCCAAATCTTCTTTGCCACCTTCTTTGGCCCTGTAGGGCTGATCTTGGCCCTGCCCCTGGCGGTTATTTGTAAAACCTGGATTGAGGAGGCCTGGATTATCGATGTGCTAGACCGTGGCGAAGACAAGGACGGCAAAGAAATTGATTCAGAACGGCAGTACGAGCGGACTCCTAGTCTATCCAACGAGATTATCTTGCCCCAGGACAAGTGCTAGCGTCCGGTCTATACCGCTGCTGCACCAGATAACTAATGCAACTATCTCGTTTTGTTAAGCTAAGGCGCGAGCTGGAAGATATTCAAGCCTGTCAAAAAATATCGGTATAAAATAATACATATTGGCGCTCGTGGTTTTCTCCCAAAAGGGACCAGAACTTGCTAATTCCGGGGCTTCTGCCTAAACTACCCCTAGGAACTACCCTTAGGGAAATAGCGTCTTTAGTCCCAAGCCTTTAGTCCCAAAACGTACCCATGGAGGTTATTAGACGAGCTAGACGAGTGTCCGACAGTGCATCACTATCACTTAGGTTTTATGCTAAGCGTTATTATTCCAGCCTACAACGCTGAGACAACGATTTCAGCCCAGCTAGACGCCCTTGCCGAGCAAACTTATACCGGCCCGTGGGAAATTATTGTGGCCGACAACGGCTCTAGCGATCGCACCTTAGAAATTGCTAAACAGTATCAGCAGCAGCTACCTCAGCTGCAGATAATCGATGCTTCTGCTCGCAAGGGAGCAGCCTACGCCCGCAACGCGGCCAGTGCCAAAGCTAAAGGTGACGTACTGCTTTTTTGCGATGCCGACGACGAGGTCACTTCCGGCTGGCTAGCCGCGATGGACACCGGACTCAAAGAGCACGATTTTGTCTGCGGATGGCGAGAAACAGACAAGCTCAACACCGGCAACAGCTTTTCTTCCGCCCTGGCGAGTGTAGAAGGTCAGGGGCTACTCTATCATCCCTTTAAGCCCTTCGCCTCAGCTAGCAACTTGGGTGTTCGAAAGGTTCACCACGAGGCCGTTGGTGGTTTCGACGAGCAGTTTCTTAATCTTCAAGACATCGACTACTGCTGGCGCCTTCAAGAATTAGGAATAACGCTGCATCAGGTCGAAGAGGCGGTGGTAAATTTTCGGTTTCGCGGAGATCTAGCCTCCAACTTTCGCCGTCTGAGACGATTTGGCTACTATTCCGCTTGCCTCTACCGAAAGCACTGGGCCAACGGCTTTCCCAAGAAGATGCTGCTTAGGTGTTTCTTATCGTTGTTTTCGGTGCCAGCGAAGTTTGTGGCGCGAGTGCGCGATCGCAACAGCCTTTTTCTGTGGCTACTCAACCTAGGCTGGAGCCTAGGCTACTGGCACGGCTGGATAGACATCGCAAAAGATGCGGTGGTCGGTCAGCTCAACGGCGGCAGAACTGATTCGTCACTACCGGTGAGCCAGGCGAGCCAGCAGTAATATCTGACGGCTGCTGAGAATAAACTGACGCTCAGCGCTAGAGGGCAAAACAAAGCATGCCTTACCCTCTGGCTAGATTTAGAGGTCAGCGATCGCCTTAGAGCTATGCATCGTCTAAGGCTGCAATACCGGGCAGCTCTTTGCCCTCAAGCAGCTCTAGACTAGCACCGCCACCAGTAGAAATGTGGCTCATTTTTTCGGCTACGCCTACCTTTTCGACCGCCGCCACTGAATCGCCGCCGCCGATGATGGTAGTGACACCCTGTCCAGTGAGGTCAGCTAGGGTGTGGGCGATCGCCTCGGTACCTGCCGCAAACTTGTCAAACTCGAACACGCCCATCGGACCATTCCAGATCGCTGACTTGCACTGCTTCAGCGCATTTTGGAATACCTCGATAGAGTCAGGGCCGATGTCGAGCCCCATCCAGCCATTGGGGATGGCGTCAACACTGACGGTTTGAGCATTAGCGTCGGGGGCAAAGTTATCGGCTACCACTACATCGGTAGGCAGCAGCAGGTCAACGCCCTTTTCTTTGGCTTTTGCTTCTAAAGACTTAGCTAGCTCCAATTTGTCTTCTTCAACCAGTGACTTACCC
>JBARUP010000486.1:0-8575 GCA_049645805.1 Nodosilinea sp. | reverse complement strand
CCCTTAGTCGTGCTGGTCAACGAGGGCACAGCCAGCGCCAGCGAGATTTTGGCCGGGGCACTGCAAGACAACAGCCGAGCCACGCTAGTAGGCAGCACCACCTTTGGCAAAGGGCTGATTCAGTCGCTGTTTGACTTGTCAGACGGAGCCGGGCTGGCGGTGACGGTGGCCAAGTATGAGACCCCCGCCCACCACGACATCAATAAGTTGGGCATCACCCCCGATCGCATTGTCGGTAGCGTGCCCCTCAGCCGCGATACTGTTGCCACCGAGGCTGACCCCCAGTACCAAGCCGCCCTGGAGATGCTGAGTCAGGCCGCTACGGTGGTTGCCAGTGCAACCTAAGCCAGTGCAGCCTAAGGCTAGTCGCTCGTACCACGATCCGCTCCAGGGCGCGATTACCCTGCACGCCAGCGACCCTGACGAGGCATTGCTAACCCAGCTCATCGACACCCCGGCTTTCCAGCGGCTGCGGCGCATTCGGCAGCTGGGGCCAGCCTCGCTTACCTTTCACGGGGCAGAGAGCTCGCGCTTTACCCACTCTCTGGGGGTAATGGCGATCGCTCGCCGCGCCTTTGATCAGCTCCAGCGTCGCTACCCTGAGCTGGCTCCCCACCGCACTACAGTGCTGGTAGCCGCCCTGCTCCACGATATTGGCCACGGCCCCTTCAGCCACACCGCCGAAGAGGTGTTTGGCGTCCAGCACGAGCAGTGGAGCCGCACCATCATTCGCGACCTGCCCGAGATTCACGACGCTCTAGAGGACCGTGCCGAGGGCCTCACGGAGGCGGTAGATCAGGTTTACACCCACCAGCATCCGGTTGCCCTGGTGTGGCAACTGGTGACGAGTCAGCTAGACTGCGATCGCCTCGACTACCTGCTGCGCGACAGCTACTTTACCGGAGCCAGCTACGGCCAGCTCGATCTAGACCGCATTCTAATGGCCCTGCGGTTTGAGCCCAGCAGCGGTCGCCTGGTGGTGGCCCACAAGGGCCTCTCTGCAATCGAGCACTACCTGGTAGTGCGCCACTTTATGTACGTGCAGGTCTACAACCATCCCAAAAATATCTCTGTCACCTGGCTGCTAGAGCGAGCCTTTGAGCGAGCCCGCGCCGACCTGCAGGCTGGCAAGCTAGTGGCCGATCCCGTCGTTACCGCCTGGCTGCTGGCCCCCGATCGACCCCTACCGCTAGATACTTACCTAGCCGGTGATGACATTGTGTTTACCTATCATCTTCAGCGGTGGCGGCACAGCCCCGATCCTCTGCTGGCCGACCTGTGCCGTCGCTTTCTCGATCGCGATCTGCTCAAAACCCTGGAGGTAACGCGACTTCCGGTGGAGCAGCAGCGCGACCTGCTGGCCGCTGTCGGGCAGCATCTAGAGCATCAGGGCTACAGCAGTGAGCACTACAGCGGTCTGCGTCGCACCTGGAGCCGGGGCTATACCACCTACAACGGGGGTATCTATCTACACAGCGATAACGCTTTTGTGGATATTAAAAACCTGTCGCCGCTGGTGCAGACCCTGAGCCACCCGACCGAGCGTATTTGGCTGCTTTACCCCCGAGAAATCCACGCCTGGCTACGGCAGACCTGGTCTATCTACAGCCCGACTGCGGTGTCTGAGGCATAAAAGCAGTCAGCCCTGCGCCTGGGCTGGAGGCTTGACCGACGGGAACTGGCGGTAGCAGGCCGCAACCACCATGTAGACAGCGTAGGCAATAAAACCAAAGGCGATCGCGCCCAGCCAGTATTCGCCAAAGGGCTCTTCGTCTAGCTCGTCAAATACGTTGCCTAGCCCGCCCGCCGTCTCATCGTCAACTAGATAGGCGGCTTTGACGAGGTACGCCCCAATCAAAACAAAGCCGAACCCGCGCGCCGTAATCCCTACTTTGCCAATGACCACCACCCACCGCCTAACGGGGCGGTATAAATCTCGGTGAAACTCGCTGACATAGCTGCCGCTGACCGCCCCGTAGACGTAGGTACACCCAACTCCGACAATGCCGAGACCGAGGCCCAGCAGCATCCAGGGACCAAGTTCTCGCTCAAACAATACCGAGGCGACATCTTCTAGAGCATCGTCAAAGCTCACGAACAAATCAAGCGCCAGCTTGCTAGCGGTATTGGCAACGCTTAAGTAGGTAAGGCCGCTGCAAAGATAGCCACACCGCTGAACCACCTGACGAACGCTTAGCGGGTCTGACTGCCCCGGATTGAGGCTAGCCTGCAGCAGACGCCACAGCACATAGCCCAGAAGACTGATCGCCAGCCCCCAGAGTATGACTCCCCCCAGAGGCCAGCGCTCTAGGTCAGCCAGTACTGCTTCACTACCCGATACGATCGGCTGGTCACGGACAATATCGTTGATGGCAAATAGACCAATCAGCCCGTAGAGTATGCCCTTAGCGGCGTGGCCCGCGCGCATGTACCAGCGCACCCATTCCAGCTTGTATATGGTCGAAAGCTGCCGCTGTGCTAAGTGAACTAAGTCCTGCGTACGCTTTAGTATCCATTTGACGTTAGTGGTCAAAGCGCCGCACCAGCCCAATTATCTAAGCTCCGCCAGATCATTAGAGAAATCACTCCACCCAAACCTCTCATTAAATTTCATGCAATCTATCTAGCTATAGATTAGCCTTTATAGCTAAACCAATTATTGGCACCGGAGCAGTACTTTCACCTGCTAACCGAGGGAACCGGGCTATTCTAAAGCGCCTCTAGCGGCGATTGAAATGCAAAACTACCTAGAGCCAGTTCTCTCAGAGCCGGGCGCGGCGGCACGATCTGGGGTTACGCCATATATGGCGGTTTATATTTTCATCTTTCTAAAAATTCGCTAGATGTAGGCCTTGAAATCGGCTACCCTTAGGGTCAGCCTGGCGCTGCGGCTCAGACTGATCTAGCCACGAGTCGCACAGCACAGTAAAATTGTACTATCGTGGCGCGGCGCTATGTCCTTTGTCGGTCTCCACATCCACAGTGCCTACAGCCTGCTCGACGGAGCTAGCCAGCTGCCCCAGCTGGTAGAGCGGGCCAAGGAGCTGGGCATGCCCGCGATCGCCCTAACCGATCACGGCGTCATGTATGGCGCGATCGAGCTGATCAAGGTCTGCAAAGGGGCCGGGGTAAAGCCGATCATCGGTAACGAAATGTACCTGATCAACGGCGATATTGGCCAGCAGCAGCGCCGCCCCCGCTATCACCAGGTGGTGCTGGCCAAAAACACGCAGGGCTACAAGAACCTGGTCAAGCTCACCACCATCTCCCACCTCCAGGGGGTGCAGGGCAAGGGCATCTTCTCGCGCCCCTGCATCAATAAAGACCTGCTGGAGCAGTACCACCAAGGGCTAATTGTCACCAGCGCCTGTCTGGGGGGCGAAGTGCCCCAGGCAATTTTGCAGAAGCGGCCCGACGTGGCCCGCAGAGTAGCGCAGTGGTACAAAGATCTCTTCGGCAATGACTACTATCTTGAAATTCAGGACCACGGCTCCCCCGAAGACCGGGTGGTGAATGTGGAAATCCTCAAGATCGCCCGCGAGCTAGATATCAAGGTAATCTGCACCAACGACTCCCACTACATTTCCTGTAACGATGTCGAGGCCCACGACGCCCTGCTCTGCATTCAGACCGGCAAGCTGCTGACCGAAGACAAGCGCCTGCGCTACAGCGGTACCGAGTACGTAAAGTCCGCCGCCGAAATGCGGCAGCTGTTTCGCGATCACCTCAGCGAAGCCGTAATCGAAGAATCTATCGTCAACACCCTGGAGGTGGCCGACAAGATCGAAGAGTACACGGGTATTCTGGGTCAGTCTCGTATTCCCGACTTCCCTATCCCCGCAGAGTTTAACGAAGACGCTGGAGCCTACATGGCTCACGTAGCCCGCGAGGGGCTGGTGATGCGCATGAAGGCGACTAGCTACGGGGAAATCAGCCAGGAATACCGCGATCGCCTCGAGTACGAAATCGAAATGATGATTCAGATGGGGTTTCCCACCTACTTTCTGGTGGTGTGGGACTACATCCGCTTTGCCCGCGACAGCAATATTCCGGTTGGGCCGGGCCGGGGCTCAGCGGCGGGCTCACTAGTGGCCTACGCCATGGAGATCACCAACATCGACCCGATTCATCACGGGCTGCTGTTCGAGCGCTTTCTCAACCCCGAGCGCAAGTCAATGCCCGACATTGACACCGACTTCTGCATCGATCGCCGCGACGAGGTAATCAAATATGTCACCCGCCGCTACGGCGAAGAGCGGGTAGCCCAGATCATTACCTTCAACCGCATGACTTCCAAGGCGGTGCTCAAGGACGTAGCCAGGGTGCTGGATATCCCCTACGCCGAGTCAGACCGGATGGCAAAGCTGATTCCAGTGGCGCGGGGCAAGCCCACCAAGCTCAAGGTAATGATCTCCGACGCTACCCCCGCTCCAGAGTTCAAAGAAAAGTACGATAACGACCCCCAGACCCACCGCTGGCTCGACATGGCCCTACGGATTGAGGGCACCAACAAAACCTTCGGCATGCACGCCGCCGGAGTGGTGATATCTAAAGATCCCCTCGACGAAATTGTGCCCCTGCAGCGCAACAATGACGGTCAGGTGATCACCCAGTACTACATGGAAGATGTAGAAGCTCTGGGCCTGCTGAAGATGGACTTTTTGGGTCTGCGCAACCTGACCATGATCCAAAAAACCCTGGACCTAGTCGAGGCTACCCACGGCACTAAAATCGACCCCGACAACCTGCCCATGGACGACCCCGCCACCTACAAACTGCTAGAGCGCGGCGACCTAGGCGGGGTGTTCCAGCTTGAATCTTCCGGTATGCGGCAGATTGTGAAGGATCTCAAACCCTCCGGCCTAGAAGACATTTCTTCGGTGCTGGCCCTCTACCGACCGGGACCGCTGGATGCGGGGCTGATTCCTAAATTTATTGACCGCAAGCACGGACGCGAAAAAATTGACTTTGCCCACGAAATTCTAAAGCCAATTTTGAGCGAAACCTACGGCATCATGGTCTACCAAGAGCAGATCATGAAAATCGCCCAGGACATCGCGGGCTATTCCTTGGGTCAGGCCGACCTGCTGCGGCGGGCTATGGGTAAAAAGAAGGTCTCGGAAATGCTGAAGCACCAGGGCAACTTTGTCAGCGGAGCGGTGGAGCGAGGCCTGGCCAAAAAAGTGGCCGAAGAACTTTGGGACCAGATGGTGAAGTTCGCCGAGTACTGCCTTAGCGCCGACACCGAACTGCTGACAGAGGAATATGGCCCCCTCACCATCGGCGAAATTGTGACAAAGCGCATTCCCTGCCATATCTTCAGCGTGGACGCGCAGGGCTATGTGTACTCTCAGCCCATTGCCCAGTGGCACCAGCGCGGCCAACAGGAGGTGTTTGAATACCACCTCGACGACGGCACCACGATTCGTGCCACTGTCGATCACCAATTTATGACCGAGACGGGGGAGATGATGGCGATCGACGAGATCTTTCAGCGCGGGCTAGAGTTAAAGCAGGTCGAGGCTCCTTGGCCCCAAGTCCTACGGTGCGCATGACCTGGAACTTCGAGGACATATCGAACAGATACAATTAGCAGTAGCCGACTCGGGATGTCGATATGGTGCAGGCAACAGACTATCTTACGTCGTGCGAGATGATGAAATTCTCCATGGGGAACCGATCAAGGGATGCCTCACCTGACCCTAGGGCAAGTCTTTGGTGCATTAACGTATTACAGCGATCGCCAGGAAGAGATCAATCAATACATTGAGAAAAATCGCATTGCTAACGAACTCATTTTCTTGGGTTTGGGGTCCGCTGGGTTGCAGTTCGCGGCCTTCTTTGGCGACGGCCAAAAACCCAGCGGCTTCTGTCGTCGTTTTGGCTGGGGTGCGGCTAGCCCAGCGGCCTAATCACTAGCGCGAAGTAAGCGGCCAGGGCCAGGGTTGCCGTTACCCCTAGAATAGCTTTGCTAACGGTAGAGTCGAGGCGGGGTAGCAGGTAGGCAGTAGCGGCCAGCACCAGCACCAGTTCCACCGTGGCTCCGATCTGACCAAAATGGTCGGCATCCCAGTACGACACAGGGCTGATGAAGCGCACCGAACTGAGCGGCCAGAAGTGCTGGTGGGCGTCGTCGTGGTGCAAAGGCAGGTCGGCTAGGTGATGCAGCACCATACTGGCTCCCACAAACCCGATCCAAAACCGCTTGAGGTTGTAGCCCAGGGCTATGCCCAGCAGCCCTAGCGGAATCGAGTTGCCGACGGCAAAAATGCCCTGCCAGGGCTGGCTGTAGTAGGCCTCGCCCCAAATCGTCTGCTCAGGCAGTCCTTGCCGCCGAGCCCAGGCGTAGAATACAAACAGAGCCGCATCGGGAATCAGAGCGCCAATCAGAATGGGCCAGGTCATGGCCGGGGCTGCTGGCCGACGCAGCACAGCCAGGTTAATAATCAGGTGACTGGGAGTATTCATGGGGCTATGGTACACCGCCCAATCTATCTAGACTGTCACGCCACCACCCCAGTTGACCCACGGGTGCTGGAGGCGATGCTGCCGTTTTTTACCGAGCAGTTTGGCAACCCGTCCAGCCTCACCCACGCCTACGGCTGGGAGGCAGAAGCCGCGATCGCGCGATCGCGCCAGTCCATTGCCACCGCCATCAACGCGACGCCTGAAGAAATCATCTTTACCAGCGGCGCGACCGAGGCCAACAATCTGGCTATCAAGGGCATTGCAGAGGCCTGTTTCAGCCGAGGCCGACACTTAATCACGGTGCAAACCGAGCACAGCGCTGTGCTTGACCCCTGCAAATATTTAGAATCTCTCGGCTTTGAGATCACCTACTTGCCAGTGCAGCCCGACGGTTTGGTGAACCTTGACGATCTCGATAAAGCCTTCCGAGACGACACTATTCTGGTGTCGGTGATGGCGGCCAACAACGAAATTGGCGTGCTGCAACCCCTGGCCGAAATTGGGGCTCGGTGCCGCGATCGCGGCGTGTTCTTTCACAGCGATGCCGCCCAGGCGATTGGCAAAACTCCCCTTGATGTGCAGGGCATGAGCTTAGACCTGGTGTCGCTCACGGCCCACAAGGTATACGGCCCCAAGGGCACTGGCGCGCTCTACGTGCGGCGACGACCCCGAGTACCGCTGGCGGCCCAGCTCCACGGCGGCGGGCACGAGCGGGGGCTGCGCTCAGGCACGCTGTATCCACCGCAGATTGTTGGCTTTGCTAAAGCCGTGGAGCTAGGGCTGACGACCCTAGAGCAAGAAGCAGCCCGTTTAGCCGATCTAAAACAGCGGCTGTGGGAGAGCCTGCAACCCCTCGGGGGCCTGTACCTCAACGGCCACGCCGCGCGGCGATTGCCCAACAACCTCAACCTCAGCTTTGAAGGAGTCGACGGGCAGGCCCTGCTGCTGGGCCTGCGGGGTACAGTGGCGCTATCGTCAGGAGCAGCCTGTAGTACCGCTAGCACCGCCCCCTCCCATGTGCTCAAGGCCTTGGGCAGAGACGACGCCCTAGCCTATGCCTCGCTGCGCTTTGGGCTAGGCCGCTTTACCACCGCCGCTGAGATTGACCAGGTCGCTGCCGGGGTGGTGGCCACAGTGAAGGCCCTCCGCCAGCCGGCGGAACAAGCGCGGCCAAGACCAGCCCCATAGGGCATAATGAAGACTGTCTTTGGAGTCAGGGCATCGGCAGCAGTTAATAGAGTGCCCGAGTTTAGCTAGCGCGGTGCAGCGTCTAATTCCTCGGTAGACCTATGGCAACTCCTAACCGTCACCTAAGTAACCTGCTCAACAAGGGTATTGAGCAAGCCCGGCTGGGCTACTTTGAGGCGGCGGTCGACCAGTTTTCTGAGGCCGTGGCGCTCGATCCAACCTGCGCAAAGGCTTTCTACAATCGAGGCTGTGCCCATCGCGATCGGGGCGACTACGTCACCGCAATCGACGACTTTTCTGTGGCTTTGCGCCTAGAGCCTGCCTTTACCAATGCCTATATCAACCGAGGCAGCATCTACCGGCTTGTGGGGCAGCTTGCTAAAGCCATAGGTGACCTAGACCGAGCTGTTCAGCTTCAGCCCTCGTCGCTCAAGGCCTACGGCAACCGAGGCCGCATCCAGCTCGATCTAGAAGACTACCACGGGGCGATCGCTGACTTTACAGCAGTGCTGGCCAAGCGGCCTAAGTTTGCAAAGGTTCTGCTGTGGCGGGGTCTAGCCTATCTCAAGCTAGGTGTTCATGCGGCCCTAGCCGAACATCGGCGAGAGGCCTACCAGTCTGCTATCGCCGATTTCACGCAGCTTCTGCAAGATCATCCCCATCATGCCGAGGCCTACAACTACCGCTCAGTCGCCTATTTTCAGCTAGGGAACGCCTACCAGGCGACTCTCGACATCAACCACGCCATCGATTGCCAAGCCGACTATGTTGAAGCCTATATCAATCGAGGCATGCTGCGCCACGAGCTAGGCGACTTGCAGGGGGCGATCGATGACTACACCACGGTGCTGGAGCTAAATCCCGAGCTGCAAGACCGCTCCTATAATCAAACTTTGGTTGGCCTGGCCCTCGACAGTCC
>JBARUP010000485.1:0-2180 GCA_049645805.1 Nodosilinea sp. | reverse complement strand
ACACAGAGCAGCGGGTGAGGTAGCTCAAGCGTTCATAAACGCAATTGAAGACACCGTCTATCGAATCAAGGAATCTCCAACCTGCTATGCTGAGATTGATGAAGACGTTCGACGGTGCATGGCGCGTAAGTTTCCCTAAGGCATTCTCTACACAGTTGAACGAGACTACATTCTGGTTTTGGCGGTCATGCATTGCAGCCGCGAGCCTGGGTACTAGCAAAACCGCAAATAATTGAAGCGTCTATAGGTTAGATGAAGTGCCGACCTAACCAGACTCCCTTGACGGTTTTCCTGCTTAACGAGCTACCCTAAGCGCACAAATTCCTCCACCTATTCATACGCGATCGCCGCGCTCAAACCCTAGATACCACCTACTTCTTCACCATCGTCACCTGCGATCGGCAACCCTACTCCATCGCGATGAGTTAAGGGCTTGAAGGCTTAGTTTGATTGTGTTGGGTGAAACGCAGTGGAACCCAACCTCCTTCTGCTTGCTAGCAGAGATGGAAGCCGTCCTAAAATTGGTATTAGGCGATCGCTGCTAAGGAAATTTTTTGAGCAGGAGTTGTAGGCTAATATTAACGATATGTCTGTAACTAGATAGCTGATACGACAGCCACAGCGCGTGTTATTTATAACGACCCTGACATTCATGGCCATAGGTTACTACTATTTACTTTTATGTTGCATAATTAGTATGAAATGGCTGTAGAGGCTTTGGAGTGAGGATTCCAAAAGGTGCAATTATTTCAGACGATAAGATAACCCGTTATCTACTAGTGCAGAAAGTCAGGAATGATAAGTCAAAGTTTCTAGCAAAGGCTGGATTCACGACTGAGAATCCAGAAGCACTGAGAACTGCCATTCAGTCGCTTTTGAAAGCAGGTGAGGCTGTTGAAGATGGAAACAACGAATACGGGACCTTCTATCAAGTTGTAGGAGAGCTAGTTGGCATAAATGGTGTAACTCTATTTGTTGTTACGGTTTGGATACAGCGACGGATCGATGGAAAGTTTCAATTCGTGACGCTCAAACCACTTAAGGAGACTTGAACATGAGCTTAGAGCTATATCAAGAAGTGGCTTTAACCTGTGATCTACCAGAGTATGAACTCAGAGCAGGAGACATTGCAACGTTGGTTGATTTTGTTTCTCATCCTGATGATGGAGAAGAGGTTTATGTTCTAGAAGTATTTAATGCTGTGGGTGAGTCTCTTAGGGTAATTGCTGTCCCAGTATCTGTAGTAGAAGTTTTACGTTCCGACGAAATTCTAACAGTTCGTTCTTTGGTAAAAGCAAATTAATACATAGATACAATGAAATTAGCCAGCGGGGTTTAGGATCGCGCCTGACATCATTTCCTGGGAGAAGTGACATGGTGAAGCCAGCAAAGAACACCATTTGCCTTTGGTACAATAGCGACGCCGAAGACGCGGCGCAGTTTTATGCCAAAACCTTTCCCGATTCGTCCGTCGATGCGGTGCACCACGCACCGGGAGACTTTCCCTCCGGTAAGCAAGGAGACGTGTTAACCGTCGAGTTTACCGTAATGGGCATTCCGTGCCTCGGGCTCCACGGTGAACCTGCATTCAAATACAGCGAAGCTTTCTAATTGGCAACAGACCCAGGAAAGATTCCCACTGAGAAGGGTCTGAGCCGCTAGAATTTCTTTGACCCGACTGCACCAGCGGCGGGCAACACACTACGACCTTAGATCACTATGGCTACGCTCTCCCTGCCCCGATTTCAGTTTTGGCCCCTGGGCAATCGGCGATCGCGGCGGTTATTGGCCGCTGTAGGGGGAATTGCGATCGCCCTCACCGCCTGGGTAGCAGCCCCCGCCCCCGCCGCCCAAAATCCTGAGATTCAGGTAGGCATCGTGCAGCGCTTTGGCGAAAACCTGCAAGACCGCATTACCCTCGAAGCTCTGCCCGGCGAGCGGCTGACCCTGAGCTTTGATACCCAGGGCCAGCCCCAAACGGCAACTGCAACCCAGGTGGTGCTAGGGCTGGTGCCCGAACCCCTGCCCGAGGCCACCCTGGGCGAACGAGTGGTGCTCAGCAACCACCGCAGTTTTGAGAGTGCCGAAGACAGCGCCGAACAGTGGCGACAGCGGGGTATTGAACCCGAAGTGGCCCAGCCTGGCGGCTGGGAGGTGTGGGCCAAGCGCGAGACTTACAG
>JBARUP010000484.1:0-4377 GCA_049645805.1 Nodosilinea sp. | reverse complement strand
TCTTCGGAAGGACAAATGCCATTTGTCCCTACTGGCCTCTTGTCGAATTGGGGGTACACGGTTCGGATTTGGTATTAGAGGTTTTGGGTCACTGTACTATGAACCGGTTTCAACAAATTTGTCTGTTTGCTGCCGCCTTGAGCACGCTAACTACTCCTGCCCTAGCCGTCTCTCCAGCAGCTCTACCTGCGTCCGCAGTGGAGCAAACGCTGCTGGCTCAAGAAGACATTGTTGAAACAGTGCTCTACTTTGAAACAGCGTCAATGGCGGTGCGTGTTTACCGCAGCGGAACCGATCTGTTTATGAACCTCTACAACAAGGCCGCTGACGTGGTTGAAGTCAACGGCGCGCCCGCCCAGGTGATGCCCAGCACTCGCGATCAGACGGTTTACGCTACTACCCAAGGCGAGGCCGAGCGCTTTGCCCGAATCAACGTGCAGAACGAAACCGAGCTAGACATTGCTGCTGCTGACGGCAGCGTTGTGCTTCAAGAGCCTGGCTTCAATACTGTGGTGGGGGTTGCTTCTGGCGTGAGTGACTTTCGCGGCAATAATTTTGCGCCTGGCACACCAGCCCTGGTGCTCTCTGCCGAGGCGGCGCGGCTGCGATCGGCTCCTCGCATTGGCAGCACTATCCTGAGCCTCGCTCCTCGCCGAGCCGTAGTGGATGTGCTAGACCGAGTGGGCAACCCGGCGGATGGCTTTATCTGGTATCAGGTCATCTACCAGGGCACCACCGGCTGGGTGCGGGGAGACCTACTGCAACCAACCTAGTCTCTAGCAGCATCCCTTACTGACACCACTCACTCAAGAGGCTCGGGCTGACCGCTGCCGAACGGCTAGCTTGCGGCTAGCTCAATAGTCATACCCTCGCGGGCTAGGGTTGTGTTGGCAAAACTAGCCTGCACCTGGTGTTCAAGCTGGTCGAGCTGGTCGTCGCTATGGGAAGGATTGTGGTGAAACAGCAGCAGATGCTTAACCTGGCTGGCTTGAGCTACTTCAATACCTAAATGCCAGGGCTTCATCCCACAGGTGTCTGGTTCTGAGTAGGCAGCGTCGGCATAGGTGCCATCAAAAATGAGCACATCTGCCCCGCTAGCCAGCATCAGCAAATTGGGGTCAACGCTGGTCTGGGTAGGGTCTGTATCGGTGGCGTAAACAAGTACCCGGTCTTGCCAAGTCACCCGATACCCCATAGCGCTGGTGCGGTGGTTGAGGCTCCAGGGCTCTACTACGACTTCCCCAAGGGTGAGGGAATCTCCGGCAGCGATATTGTTAAAGGTCATGGTGGCCGCCATAGCCTGAAGTGGTTTGACAAAATTGGGACGCAGCATTTGCTCAGTCAAGCGCTGCTTGATGGAAGCTCCATTAAGGGCCGTTGCACCGTAGATATTAAGCTGGGTCGTCGGCACAAAGGCCGGGGCAAAAAATGGAAAGCCCTGAATGCGATCCCATTGGGTATGCGTGAAGAATAGATGGGCCTCTACGGGCTGCTGCTGCATTAAGTGACATCCCAGCATTCGCAGCCCGCTGCCCCCGTCAAAGATAAGGCGCTGGCCACCTACCAGTACTTCTACGCAGGCGGTATTGCCGCCGTACCGCACGGTATAGGCTCCTGGGGCAGGAATGTTGCCTCGTACGCCCCAAAATGTCAGCGCGAAGGTTTGCTCTGCGGTGCTTTGTACGGATTGGGCAGCATCCCCAGCGCGAACCGGAAAGGCATCAGAACTAGCAGTATTGGCCATGAAAGTTCAGCGTTTCACCCAGTTTGGTGGTGTTGGACGGCGATTACGACTGTAGGCACCTCTGCGGCCAAACTCAGCAACACCAGCGATCCGAATTCTGGAGGATCCATCCTTAGGCCTAGCTAAGTTTAATCCCTAGGCATAACTTAACGCAGGATCTGTATGCAGCTATTCTCTTTTTACAAGACAAAAGTGCATGACCCCTAGTATGCCTCCGCGGTGCTTTTCCGCACTAAGCTCAGTTCCAGGACAGCTTTTGAGGCAGGGGGAAACAGATGAATACAGTAGCTCGAGGCAAAAGCACGACGCTGCGTAGCCCTTGATTTCCCTAATCAGTCGGGTGCAGGGTGATCTATCAAATCGTTGTCTAGAGCGGGAGAGTCAGGCTCACAGCTGAAGCCGTGATATATCTGTCGCAGCCGCTCTAAGGCGCGCTGCCCCCGCTTGCGCAGGGCGGCCTGCGAGACGCGGTCTTCTCCCTCAGCGATCAGCCGCTCCTGAACCTCGGTCCAGGTTAGACCGTCTACCACCTTCCACTGAATTATGCTGCGATCGCCGGGCGAGAGGGCTTCTAATGCCTGCATTACGGTATTCATTGCGCCGATGATCACATCATCAGCGACTCCACTGGGAGCCGTGCCCTCGGCCTCTGTAGAGCCCTGCTCCATGAGTTCATCAAAGGCCGCCGCCGAGTAGCGGAGCCGATCGCGCTTACACTCGCGAATAATGTTGTAGGCGGTACGACGCATCCACGCCTTCGGCTGGCGGATCTGCTCCTGGCTTTGCTGGGTGTATCTCACTCCCCGCAGATAGGCCTCAACAAAGATATCAATCTCGGTAACGTAGACTTGCAGCCCAAACTGATAAATGGTGCGCTTGATAAACGCCAGCAGCGATCGCGCGTGGGGATTGTTGGGTTTCAGCAGAAACTGCACGTCGCGATTAAACTGCTGCGTTTCTGGAGGAGGGTGAGAGGGCATATCTCTGGGTAGATGACCAGCGGTTAAGTTCTAATGTAGCTGCATCAAGTTTTTGTGAAGTGTGCGCCTTCGTGATCAGCACCCGTGATTCTGCGGAAACTGTTCTGTGATTGACGTCACACGGTCGAACGTCAACTTCTGCATAAAAGCAGCCTTAATTGCCTGAAAATGGACCCCAGCCTTCTTCTAAGGCACTTTAGCAATTTGGGCTAGCGCGATCGCATACTCAAAACTCCCTGCTGAGACAACGGTTTTGTCAGGACTCTATGACATTTTTTGGTCTCAGGCCAGCGGTGTGTCTCTCCAGGCCTGGGTTGTCGCTGGCTGTAGGTAATGAGCTTTAACCAGGGCCAGAATGCGCTCGGCGGCGTGGCCATCGCCAAAGGGATTAACGGCGCGAGCCATAGCCCCGTAGGCGGCATCGTCGGTCAAAAGCTCTAGGGCATTGCGGCTAATGGCCTCGGCGTCGGTGCCGATGAGGCGAGCGGTGCCCGCGTCTACAGCCTCTGGACGCTCGGTGGTATCGCGCAGTACCAGCACAGGCTTGCCTAAACCAGGGGCTTCCTCCTGCAAGCCACCGGAGTCGGTCAGCAGCAGGTGACAGCGGCTCATCGCTCCTACCAGACGGCGATAGTCGAGGGGGTCGCTCAGAAACACGCGGGGATGGCCGCCCAACAGCTGGCTTAGCGGCCCCTGCACCACTGGGTTGCGGTGCAGGGGTAGCAGCAGAGCCGTATCGGGCTGGGCGTCGAGGATGGCCAAAAAACCAGCCGCGATATCGTTGAGGGGAGAACCCCAGTTTTCGCGGCGGTGTACTGTGGCTAGCAGAACCCGGTGCTGGTCCCAGTCAAGGCCGTCGATGGGGCAGTCTGGGTTTTGGTCTGCCACCGTCAGCAGGGCGTCAATGACAGTGTTGCCAGTGTGATGAATTTCGCCTACTACGCCCGCCGCTTTGAGATGGCCTACGGCAGTGGTAGTAGGGGCAAAGTGCAGGGTAGTAAGCTGAGAAATTAGCCTTCGGTTAGCCTCCTCAGGGTAGGGGCTGTAGATATTATCGGTACGCAGGCCCGCTTCCACATGCCCCACCGGAATCTTCTGGTAAAAAGCAGCCAGGGCGGCGGCAAAAGCCGTGGTGGTGTCGCCCTGCACAATAACTAGCTCTGGACGGTGGGCCTGAAAGTAGGCTTCTAATCCTTGCAGGCTGCGGCAGGTAATATCAGTCAGCGTCTGCTGCGGCTGCATAATAGCCAGGTCGGCATCGGCCTTGAGGTCAAAGAGGGCCATCACCTGATCGACCATCTCGCGGTGCTGCCCGGTAAGCACGACCTGGGTTTGGATAACGGGGTCGCGCTGAAAGGCACGAATCACCGGAGCTAGCTTGATGGCCTCCGGTCGAGTACCTAGGACAATGCACACGCGCAGAGAAGAATCAGACATGGAGCCGTCGCCAGAAACGCTACAACAGATGGTCAGGCAGAAGGCCGCAGGGGGCACTGCCCAAAGCGTTATCTATGATGGCACGGCTGGCCCCCGACAAGGATTCTTAATCCATACCTGTTTGGTTTACGGCCCGGCTAGTTAGCTAGGCTTTTACAGACAGCAAAAACTCTGCTCAGGGCGGGGCCACCCTCTGCGACAATGGGCACTACCGCC
>JBARUP010000483.1:0-4402 GCA_049645805.1 Nodosilinea sp. | reverse complement strand
CGCCTTTGTCACCCGCGCTTCTGAGGGTGACCTTGACAACAGCCCCAACATCGAGAAAATTTTAGGACTGCGTCACGAGATGGCCAACCTGCTGGGTTATGCCACCTATGCTGACCTGAGCCTGGCCCGCAAGATGGCCCCCTCGGTAGAATCGATTGACAAGCTGATGGGCGAGCTGCGGGTCGCGAGCTACGACACAGCTGTTAGAGAGTTAGACGAGCTTAATGCCTTTGCCGGAGCTAAAGGAGCTGCTGAAGCCAATAGCCTGACCCACTGGGATACGGCTTTTTGGGCAGAACGCATTCGCGAAGAAAAGTACGGCCTTAACGACGAAGAACTGCGGCCTTACTTTCCGCTGCCCCAGGTGCTTGACGGCTTGTTTGCCCTTGCTAACCGCATTTTTGACGTCACCATTGCCCCTGCCGATGGCGAAGCTCCGGTATGGCACCCCGACGTGCGCTACTTTCAGGTTCTCAACGGCAGCGGTGACCCCATTGCTCATTTCTACCTCGATCCCTATAGTCGCCCCGCTGAAAAGCGCGGCGGTGCCTGGATGGATGACTGTATTAACCGAGGTAAAATCCACAACCAGGTGCGGCTACCGGTAGCCTATCTGGTGTGCAACCAGGCACCCCCGGTGGACGGCAGGCCTAGTCTAATGACCTTTCGCGATGTGGAAACTCTGTTCCACGAATTTGGCCATGGCTTACAGCACATGCTGACCCAAGTTGACTACACGGGAGCAGCAGGCATCAGCAACGTAGAGTGGGATGCAGTAGAACTGCCTAGTCAGTTCATGGAGAACTGGTGCTACCACCGCAATACTCTGCTTACCCTAGCTTGCCATGTAGACACTGGCGAACCGCTGCCTGAAGACTTGTACCAGAAGATTGTTGCTGCCCGTACTTTTATGACCGGCAGCGCTATTCTGCGCCAGGTCCGCTTTGGCTGGACAGACATTGAGCTACACCACCGCTATCGTCCTGGCAGTGGCGAAACCATTGCTGAGGTAAATCGCCGCATTGCTGGGCAGTCGTCAGTGCTTAAGCCCCTGCCGGAAGACTCTTTTCTATGCGCCTTTACCCACATTTTTGCCGGTGGATACGCGGCAGGTTACTACAGCTACTTCTGGGCTGAGGTACTCAGTGCCGACGCCTTTGCGGCCTTTGAGGAGGCGGGGCTAGACGACGAGCGCGCGATCGCAGAAACCGGTCACCGCTTTCGCGATACGGTGCTAGCTTTAGGCGGTAGCCAGCATCCCCTAGAGGTGTTCAAGGCCTTTCGCGGTCGAGAACCTAGTACCCAGGCGCTGCTGCGTCATCGAGGGCTGGTGGCGGCCTAGCACCTGCGCTTGTGAGGTATGCCGCAGAGAAGCTACAAAGCTCTAGTTCGTCGGCGGTATACCTCATTCGATAGAGAAACATTGCAAAAGCACGGTTCTAGATTCTCACTTTTTGGAAGGTTTGTGTTAAGTAGGAACTCAAAGATGCCAGTGTTTACAACAGCACGCGTTACAAAGCTTTAAATCTTCTGGACTAGTGAAAGTTTCTAAAAAGCTATACCTATTGAGTAAATCGCTGCCCTTCCAATGGCCGATGAAACATCAGGCTCAACTCCTTAGTATCTAGAAAGACGAACTCAAGGAGGCTTCTTCATGCCCTTACATCGACTTAAAGACTACTACCCCGACTACCGCGAAACCTTAGCTGATGGCCAGCTAGGCGACATTGATTCTTACTCTGTCTACGTTCAGGGAGAAGAGCGGGTTGGTACAGTCAAAGATCTGCTTGTCGACGATTCAGGCCGTTTCCGCTACGTAGTTGTTGACACGGGTCCGTGGATCTTTGGGAAAAGCGTTCTGCTTCCCATTGGTCTAGCCAAATTTGATTACGACAACACCCGTGTCTACGTGAATGGACTGTCTCAGTCGCAGGTTGAGCACCTGCCTGAGTACAAAGACGACACTGTTGTGGACAGCAACTACGAAGAGCAGGTGCGGGGGCAGTATCAGCCGATCGCTCAGGGCCGCTCCAATCGCCAGTTTTTAGGCAGCAACTACGCTACACCCAACGACGCTGACCGCATGAGTGCTCTAGACACCGACAGGCAGCCCATGCGCCCCCTAGAGGCCAATGCTCAGTCGAAGGTTGCTAAAGCTTCAGTAACCACTGAGGGCTCCGCCTACGATCGTCAGCCTGACTACTACGGCCTGAGTGACGAAGATAACCAGGGGCCGCTTCGTCTGTACGAAGAGCGCTTAATCACTCAGCGCACCAACAAGAAAGTTGGTGAAGTACGGGTTGGTAAGCGGATTGAGACCGAGACTGCCGAAGTCTCTGAGCCTATCAGCAAAGAGCGCGTCGTAATCGAGCGACACGACGTGACCGGTGCCACTAGGGCTGATGGTGATCACGCCTTCGAAAACCAAGAAGTAGCGCGCATGGAAGTCTACGAGGAAGAGGTCAGCGCTGAGAAGCAGGCCTTTGTTCGTGAAGAGGTGACGGTTCGCAAAGAAACCGATCAGGAAACTGTGCGTTTGCGGGAAGAGGTTCGCCGCGAAGAGCTAGACGTGGATACTGACGGAAATCCTAAGATCAACCGATAGGCTCAAGGTAAGACCAAGGTCAGTTTTTCTGACCTGATTCTCTTTCCTCAATGGTGGGGCATTGCATCAGCTTTGCCCCATTCTTACCTTTTAAAGATTCAGACATCATTCCGGTCAAAGTTGTACTAGTTGTTTTATTCTCTGCGGAGACCCCATGTTTGAGCATCAGTTGACTAACAGTTCTGTATTCGATCGCTCTGGATCTTTGATTGGCAGAGTTGTTTCCTTAGCTCAGGACGAATCTCTTGTTGTACAACCGCTGGTTAACGGGCAGCCTGGGGCTGAGCTATTGATCAACAAAAGCCGTATTAAAAGTATTGATGCCGAACGAGAGACCATCATCGTTGATCTCGACTACCCGCAGACGGCTCCTAGCACTGAGAAGACTATTCAGCTGGTTGAAGAGCGTTTAGTCGTCAACCGAAAGCGCGTCAAGGTCGGTGAGATCAGCGTGCGGCGAGTAGTCGAAACAGAAATCGTGGAGGTTCCCATTCGGCGAGAAAAGCTAGTCGTTGAGCGGATTGGCGAGGGCAATCCCCTAGTTGAGATTACTCTGGGAGAGCCCAGACTGCGGGGAAACGGGTTTGACTCTAGCTCAGGGATAGACTCGAATACCGATGATCTAACGGCCAGCGGCAGTTTGGCGACTATTCGAGACGTAGTCAGTTTCTTGGAATCGGCAGATACCCTTGATCACCACTGTGAGAAAGTCAGGGTCTATATTTTCCTTAAGCAGAAGACGGGGCTCAAGGCTACTGTTCATCAGTTTGAATCTTCTGAAACAGCCCTTCAAATCCTGACTGGCCTGGAGGCGACGCTCCAGCAGCAGTGCAGTAACGTTCGGCTAGAGCTCTTTCTAAAGGATAATTCAATGCTAAAGACCTACCAGGACTGGTTCGACCGATCTGCTTCTCCGTCCTCAGGTTTTGACGCCTAGCCGTCTACACAAGCATTTGTGTACTAGCTGCCACTTAGATCAAGAGGGTTGTAGAGACTCATCGCCTTTTCGACCCCGTCGGCGAGGGCTTTCTCTAGAGCGTTTAGGGTCGTATCCATCACCGCATTCATTGTCGATCGCTCGGCTTTTGAGAAGCTGCCCAGCACGTGAGAAACCACGGCGCTCTCGCTGTCGCCCCTGCGATCGCCCATGCCGATGCCGACCCGCAGTCGAGGAAAATTCTGGGTGCCCAGGTGAGCAATGGCTGACTTCATGCCGTTGTGCCCACCAGCAGAACCCGACAACCGCAGCCGCAGTCGCCCCACCGGTAAATCCATATCGTCATAGACCACCAGCACCTGGCCTGGTGATAGCTTGAGCCAGTCCAGTACGGCCCGCATGGACTGGCCCGATCGATTCATATAGGTTAGGGGCTTGAGCAAGTGAACCTTTTCGCGACGCAGGTCAAAACCCGCGCCGTATTCTCCCTGAAACCGCCGCTCCTGCTTAAGAGAGATACCCCAGGTCTTGGACAAGCGGTCGACTACCTCAAAACCAACGTTGTGGCGAGTACCCGCGTACTTCTCCCCCGGGTTACCCAATCCCACGATTAGGCAGGGCGTAGGGGGGGATGCTGCTTCAGCCATAGCTCGACGGCCTCAAATCTATGCAGGAGGGTCGGTTTCAGCCGACTCGACAGCTGCCTCTGGGCTGCTGCCGTTGTTATCGTTGGTATCTACAACCTCAGCTACTGCCTCTGGTTTAACCTCCGCCGAATTCGGCGGCGTCAATACTTTTTGCGAATCGGACTCTAGGGTCGCCTTCATAGGCGCGGTAACGGCTTTCTCAATCTGCTGGGC